>JAAYHP010000209.1 GCA_012735355.1 Lysinibacillus sp.
CATTTACAGTGATCGGCGCCCTCCTTGCTCTTTATATTGCTGATGAGACGATTTCCGTTTCTGTCATGATGGGGATGTTAATGTTGATTGGAATCGTCGTGACAAATGCGATTGTATTAGTGGACCGTATCGTTCGGATGGAGTATGATGGATTGAAGATGCGAGAGGCTATTTTAGAAGCGGCTAGCACTCGGTTGAGGCCGATTTTAATGACTGCCATTGCAACGATCGGCGCCCTTCTACCGCTCGTATTTGAAGCGGAAGGAAGCGGCTTAATATCTAAAGGCTTAGCCATTACGGTTATTGGGGGTTTATTAAGCTCAACAATACTTACGTTATTTATCGTTCCGATCGTTTATGAAATATTATCGAAGCTGTTTGGAAAAAATAGAAAATCTCTTCGATTTGACTAAGCTATAAAACGAACAGATTTTGTTTGTTTTGTAGCTTTTTTTGTCTGAAATAATAGACAATATTTGGTCACAAGTATAAAATAACGAATACAGGAGGTGAATGGTGTGAAAGGAGTATCCTTTTGCCGATTGTTATGAGAGTAATTAGAATTATCGCACAAATATTGATATTGTACGTATTTTACTATATTGGAGTATTCATAGTAGAGATAACGAATTTGCCATTACCAGCGAGCGTGATAGGATTATTACTCTTATTTATTTGCCTGCAATTGAAATGGATTAAAGTTGAGTACATTAAAGACGGTGCTGGATTTTTAATTGGATTTATGACTTTATTTTTCATTCCACCAATGATGGGGATTATTAATTATCCACAATTATTTTCAGTGGCAGGATGGTTATTAATGGCTTCAGTTGTCATTAGTACATTATTTGTGATTTTGACGACAAGTATGATTAGTCAATGGATTGAGAAAAAAGAGATTGCGATGAAAGAGAAAAAGGGGAAGGGGGAAGTGGATCATGCAAGCAGTCATATCCATCATTAGTACTGTTATTATTTTCTTATTGATGATGAAATTACATAAACGATTTCCCTATCCGATTTTCATGCCGATTTTAACGTCGACGATCATTATGCTAGCTGGATTGCTATTATTAAACATCCCTTATGACGTTTATATGGAAGGTGGTCGTTACCTTCAACATTTGTTAGGACCAGCTGTCGTTGCGTTAGCATATCCTTTATATAACCAGTGGGAGATGGTCATGAAATATAAATATACGATTCTCTCAGGGATTTTAATAGCGATGGTAAGCGGGTTAATTAGTATTTATGCGCTTCTAGTCATTTTCAAAATAGATAAGGAATTAATTTTAACAGCGTTACCTAAATCGATTACGACTCCTGTTGCGATGCAAGTGAGCGAATCCATCGGAGGGATTCCTCCGTTAACTGCTGTGTTAGTTATGATTGCTGGCTTTACTGGTGCGTTGCTTGCAGCTGTTATGTTTAAAATTGGTCGCATTGAATCTCCCATTAGCCGAGGAATTGCGATGGGTAGTGCGAGCCATGGGGTTGGTACGGCAAAATTAGTCGATTACGGTGAGCTTGACTTGTCCATCGGTTCTATATCGTTAGGACTGAGCGCGGTAATTGGTGCCGTCGTTTGTCCAATTTTCGCATTCTTATTTATGTAAATATTGAGAAAATAGAAAGAGGTTGGGACTAAAGTAAAAACTCATCATTTTCTCTTAATAGAAAATGATGAGTTTTTGATATTAAACTGAAAATTGATTTCCGTTCCGGGGACGCTTTCCACGGGCCCGACTCGAGCCTCCTCGGAGC
>JAAYHP010000210.1 GCA_012735355.1 Lysinibacillus sp.
ACTGTATCATACTTTGCTTGATAATCAGCTAATTTTTCCCGTTCTTTTGCAACAAGTGCTTCCGGTGCCTTCGCAACAAACTTTTCATTGGAAAGTTTCCCAGTCACTAATTTTACTTCTTTCGCCCATTTTTCTAATTCTTTTTCAAGGCGCCCAATCTCTTCTTCTAAATTAATTAACCCAGCAAGCGGTAACAACAATTCTGCTCCTGTAACCACTGCCGTCATCGCTTGTTCCGGCGCTTCGATTTGTTCCCCAATCACCAACTCTTCTGGATTACAGAATTTTTCAAGATAGCCCTTGTTTTCTTCTAAAACTTTTACCGTCTCTATATCTTTTGCCTTGATGAATAGAGATACTTTTTTGCTCATTGGTGTATTCACTTCTGCACGGATATTTCGTACTGAACGTATAATGTCCATAAGAAGTTTCATTTTATTTGATTCATCTTGGAAGTTAAATTCTGGGCGAACTTTTGGCCATTCAGCAACTGTGATCGACTCACCTTCATGCGGTAAGTGTTGCCAAATTTCTTCCGTAATAAATGGCATTAATGGATGAAGTAGTCGCATCGTATTATCTAACACATATGCTAATACAGAGCGAGTTGTTAATTTCGCTTGCTCATCATCACCGTATAACGGTAGTTTTGCCATTTCGATGTACCATGAACAGAAGTCATCCCAAATGAAATTATATAACTCGCGGCCTACTTCACCAAATTCATAGCGTTCAGCTAAGGAAGTTACCCGCTCAATCGTTTCATTTAAGCGAGTTAAAATCCATTTATCGCTCACATTCAAATCGCCTGTTAAATCGATTTCTTCATATTTTAAACCGTTCATGTGCATTAGAGCGAAACGTGAAGCGTTCCAAATTTTATTGGCAAAGTTCCAAATCGCTTCTACCTTTTCAGTAGTATATCGTAAATCTTGACCAGGTGAAGAACCTGTCGCAAGGAAATAGCGAAGAGAGTCGGCACCATATTGATCAATTACATCCATCGGGTCGACACCATTACCAAGAGATTTACTCATTTTACGTCCTTCTCCGTCGCGCACTAAACCGTGAATTAACACATCTTTAAACGGACGTTTTCCAGTAAACTCTAGCCCTTGGAAAATCATGCGGGATACCCAGAAGAAAATAATGTCGTAACCAGTTACGAGCGTATCTGTTGGGTAATAACGCTTGAATAATTCATTTTCCGTATCAGGCCAACCCATTGTAGAAAACGGCCATAATGCACTGGAGAACCACGTATCTAATACGTCAGGATCTTGTGTCCAATTTTCAGCATCTTCTGGTGCTTCTTTACCAACATAAATTTCACCAGTTTCGTTATGATACCAAGCAGGAATTTGGTGACCCCACCATAGTTGGCGTGAAATGCACCAGTCACGAATATTTTCCATCCAATGTGTATAAGTATTTTCAAATCGGGATGGAACGAAATGCACTTTTCCATCTTCATCTTTTTGAAGATTTAACGCCGCATCTGCAAGTGGTTGCATTTTAACGAACCATTGTTTTGATAAATACGGTTCTACGACTGCCCCTGTACGTTCCGAGTGTCCAACAGAATGCACATGTTCTTCAATTTTAATTAAGAAGCCTTGTTCTTTTAAATCTTCAACGATTTGTTTACGGCATTCGAAGCGGTCCATGCCTTGATATTTACCAGCATTTTCGTTCATTGTACCGTCTTCATTCATTACTAAAATACGCTCTAAATTGTGGCGGTTTCCAACTTCAAAGTCGTTCGGATCGTGGGCTGGTGTAATTTTTACAACCCCTGTTCCAAATTCCATATCCACATATTCGTCCGCAACGATTGGTATTTCGCGACCGACAATTGGTAAAATCACTGTTTTACCGATAAATGCTTTGTAACGTTCGTCTTCAGGATGCACCGCAACAGCTGTATCCCCAAGCATCGTTTCAGGGCGTGTCGTTGCAACTTGTAAATAAGCTGAACCATCTTTCAATGGATATTTCATATGATAAAAGGCACCAGGAATTTCTTTATAAATGACTTCGATATCCGATAAAGCAGTTTTTGCTTCTGGATCCCAGTTAATAATCCGCTCACCGCGATAAATTAAGCCTTTTTCATACAATCTCACGAACACTTCTTTTACAGCATCTGACAAACCTTCATCTAATGTTAAACGCTCTTTCGTGTAATCTAAAGTTAGACCTAATTTTGCGCATTGTTCTCGAATATGGCTAGCATATTCTTCTTTCCATTCCCATGTTTTTTCTAAAAATTTTTCACGGCCAAGATCATAACGAGTTTTTCCTTCTTCACGAAGTTTCGCTTCCACTTTCGCTTGAGTCGCAATACCAGCATGGTCCATCCCAGGA
>JAAYHP010000211.1 GCA_012735355.1 Lysinibacillus sp.
ACCTAGAGGCACCCAAGATATTTTGCCAGAACAAACACCGAAGTGGCAAAAAGTTGAAACGATTTTACGAGAATTATCTCGCGTTTATCGTTATAAAGAAATTCGTACGCCAATATTTGAACAAACGGAATTGTTCCAACGAGGTGTGGGTGATACAACCGATATCGTTCAAAAGGAAATGTATACCTTTGAAGACCGGGGTGGACGATCTTTAACATTGCGCCCAGAAGGAACGGCTTCAACGGTTCGCGCCTTTGTAGAACATAAAATGTTTGGTTCACCGGATCAGCCAATTAAACTATCTTATATGGGGCCGATGTTCCGCTATGAACGTCAACAAGCGGGAAGATATCGTCAATTCGTTCAATTTGGCGTAGAAGCCATTGGAAGCGCTGATCCTGCCATTGATGCGGAAATCATTGCTTTTGCGATGGATATTTATCAAACAGTAGGTTTAAAAGATTTAAAATTAGTGATTAACTCTTTGGGAGATAAAGAAACAAGAGATGCACATAGAACTGCACTCATCGATCACTTTAAACCGAGCATCAACGAATTTTGTGATGACTGTAAAAACCGCTTAGAAAAAAATCCGTTGCGCATATTAGACTGTAAAGTGGATCGGAATCATCCACTTATGCTAACGGCACCAAAATTAACAGATTATTTAACTGCACCAGCAAAGGAATATTTTGAACAAGTAAAAAGATATTTAGATGCTTTAGGGATTGAATATGAAGTAGATCCAAATCTCGTACGTGGTTTAGACTACTATAATCATACTGCCTTTGAAATTATGAGCACGGCAGATGGTTTTGGCGCCATTACTACTTTATGTGGTGGTGGAAGATACAATGGTCTCGTTGAAGAAATCGGTGGACCGAGTGTTCCAGGAATCGGCTTTGCTTTATCGATTGAGAGACTTCTCCTTGCATTAGAAGCGGAAGGAGTAGAATTAGAAGTTGATGATTCATTAGACGTATATGTAGTAGCCCTTGGTGATGAAGCGAAACTAAAAGCAGTTGAATTAATTAGCTCTTTCCGAACGAAAGGGATTTCCGCAGATATGGACTATACGATGCGGAAATTAAAAGCTCAAATGAAATCAGCAGACCGCCTTCAAGCGAAATTTGTCATCATTATTGGTGAAGAAGAGCTTGAAGAAGGAATTGTTGTAGTCAAACAGATGGAAACTGGAACTCAAGAAAAGATAGCTATTCATGAAATCGTAAATTATTTAAAAGATCAATTGCAATGAGTTTAAAAAATGGAGGAATATAAAATGGCACAAAGAACACATCGTTGTGGAGAATTAACAGAACAACATCATGGACAACAAGTAATTTTAAAAGGATGGGTGCAAAGACGTCGAGATCTCGGTAGTTTAATTTTCGTTGACGTTCGTGACCGTACAGGGATCGTACAAGTCGTATTTGGAGATGATGCACCAGAAGCTCGCGAAATCGCTGATAAAATCCGTAGTGAATTCGTTGTAGAAATCGAAGGAGAAGTCGTGCTTCGCGATCCAAGCCAAGTGAATCCGAACATTAAAACAGGAAACATTGAAGTAATTGCAAAAAATATTACAATCATTAACACGTCAAAAACACCTCCGTTTGCCATCGAGGATTATGTAGATATTAGCGAAGATATTCGTTTAAAATATCGCTATTTAGATTTACGACGTCCAGTTATGTATAACACATTTAAATTACGTTCCGACGTCACTCGTACGATTCGTAACTTTTTACAAAATGACGACTTTTTAGAAGTGGAAACACCGATTTTAACGAAATCCACTCCAGAAGGTGCTCGTGACTATTTAGTTCCTTCTCGCGTACATGAAGGAGAATTTTACGCATTACCTCAATCACCACAATTATTTAAACAATTATTAATGGTGGCTGGTTTTGAGAAATACTTCCAAATTGCTCGCTGCTTCCGTGATGAAGATTTACGTGCAGATCGTCAACCGGAATTTACACAAGTGGACATTGAAACTTCCTTCATGACGATGGATGAAATTATCGATATGACAGAGCGCATGCTTGCTCGCGTGATGAAAGAAGTAAAAGGCATTGAAGTAACAACACCATTCCCACGCATGACGTATAAAGATGCAATGGATCGCTATGGTTCCGATAAACCGGATGTACGTTTCGGATTAGAGTTAGTGAATCTTTCTGACATTGTTAAAGATTCATCCTTTAAAGTGTTTGCATCAGCTGTAGAAAAGGGCGGAGAAGTGAAAGCGATCAACGTGAAAGGTGCAAACGATCAATTTACTCGTAAAGATATCGATGCGTTGACGGAATTTGTTGCGATTTATGGAGCTAAAGGTTTAGCGTGGATCAAAGTGACGGAGGAAGGCTTTACTGGACCTATCGCTAAATTCTTTGAAGGCCAAATCGTTGAAGATATTAAAAATGCAACAGGTGCGGAACCTGGAGACTTATTATTGTTCGTAGCGGACGATGCATCTGTTGTTGCTGCTTCATTAGGTGCTTTACGTTCGAAACTTGGAAAAGACCTTGGCTTAATTGACGAATCCCAATTTGCTTTCCTTTGGATTACTGATTGGCCACTTCTTGAATGGGATGAAGATGAAAAACGCTATACAGCTGCTCACCATCCATTCACTCGTCCATTCGATGAAGATATCGAATTGATGGATACAAACCCAGGAGCTGTTCGTGCCCAAGCTTACGACATCGTATTAAATGGTTATGAACTTGGTGGAGGTTCGCTACGTATTTACGAGCGAGACTTGCAAGAAAAAATGTTTAAACTTCTTGGATTCTCCGACGAACAAGCACAAGAACAATTTGGATTCCTGCTTGATGCCTTCGAATATGGTGTGCCACCACATGGAGGAATTGCGATGGGACTTGACCGTTTAGTGATGATCTTAGCAGGTCGCAACAACTTACGAGATACAATCGCATTCCCTAAAACGGCGACAGCAAGTTGCTTATTAACAGATGCACCAAGTGAAGTATCTCCAAAACAACTGGAAGAATTAAATTTAAAAATAAATATTATAAA
>JAAYHP010000212.1 GCA_012735355.1 Lysinibacillus sp.
AGACTTGATTGGGCTAATTCACCTAGTTCAATTAAAGAGGAAGAACCAGCACAAATTCCGATACTTAATGTAAGAGATAAATTCTTTTTCGCTGTCTATTCACGGACATCATCTAAAATGGAAAATTTCTTTTTCTCTAACTCGCTTAAAGTTGATTCATTTAAAATTGCTAAAAAGCGATCCGTATTAATCCGTTTAATGAAAATACCATATTCTCCCGCCCATTCATTGATGATTTTTGTTACGGTCGAATTCGTAAAACTTTTTGACTGATCGTCCATACCTTGGGTAATTTCATCGTAGTTATCAATGTATAAAATCGCAATGACTGTGCGATCATCATAATATTGCTTTTCTATTTCAACTTGTTCAGTAACATCAAAGAAATATAACAGCTTTTCTTCTTGCTTATAAATGACTTTATATTTTCGATTTTGAATAGTTGCTGTGAATTCGTTTTTATCATCGTTTTTTCTTATATTTTGTAATTCATCTGAAAGAATAAATAAATCTTGACCTACTAGCATTGGAATATCTACGAGTTTAGACATATATGGATTTGCCCATTCTATTTCATATTTATCGTTGATTAATACAATTCCGATGGGCATTTCCAACAGCGCTTCTTGGCCAACTTTTTTCATTCGAAAAGCCAAGGATTCTAAATACTTTTCAAACCCCATATATGCGATTTTTTCTGTTTTCCAAACATAGATTACGGCAATAATAACGATTAATGCATAAGCTGTTCCAATCCACACGTTCCATATTGCTAATCCAACAATCCCTATTAACCCGAAAATTGTTAAATACAAAAGAGGATAATAAATTTTTCTCTTCCTATAAGTATCCATCTCATCAGCCCCTTACTTTTGAATCTTCCCCGTCACATATGAACGTATATCGAAGCCGAGATCCAATATCCCAATTAGTATCACAAAGTTGTACAAAGGAATCGCCATGATTGTCGTGAGCACTGTTAAAAATTTAGGTGCTTTGTAAGCATGTAAAATATAGTGGAGGAAAGAAATCCCTTGAATCGTTAACAGCACCCATAAAACCATGGAAAAATTATATGTGATTACATATAGCGATGATCCAAATTCAGGGCGTACAAACAATTGAATCGTTAATACAATTAAGTAAATCCATAAAATTGTACGAGGTAAACGCATATTTTTAAAAGAGTGAAACTTCGGAACAACAATGCCTAGTCGTTTTAAAATCGGCAAGTTGATTGATATGATGATAAATGAAAAGAAAAATATACCTAACGTAATCGTTGCTGGTATAGCCATTTCCATGTGTTGGAACATTAACTCTAAAGCTTCTTCCGTCATTGGCATTTGGCCAGTAAGACTTTCAGCCATTTCAAATGAGGCTTTGTAACTATCTCGCATTAATAGAAAAGATTCTTTAATAAAGTCGATTTCAAAAAGCTTTAATGAAACTATATATTGAATGGCAAAAGTAATTAATACGGCTACTCCAGTCGCCATAAATAAATAGACTTTACTTTTATTTGTACGGAGTGCATCACCTATAACAATACCGCATACTGCAAATATCATTGAAAAAGGCAGTATTAATAATCCCCCAAAGAAAAAGGTAATAATACACCCAATAACACCTACGATAATGGAAGTTGTACGATCATATTTAGCACTAAACCAAGCAATTGGCAACGGTGCAAAAAATGTTGCTATTAAATTAATGAGTGGTACATAATAGGCAATTGCAATTAAAACTGCAAATATTGCTATCATCATTGCACCATGTGTTAGCCTTTGAGTTTGATTATTCGGCATGAGAAACCTTCCTTTTTTACAAGTCAATATATCTTTACATTCGTATATTGTACCATTTTTTATATAGTAGGACAAAAATACGATAAACATTACTAAAGAAAGAATAATTGTAAATTTTCTTTTCTAGAAAATAAAAAACACTCGTTGTTAAGCGCAACGAATGCTTTAATAATATCGAATGAACTTTCCTCTGCCATTCCCAACTGCTCTTTAAATTCTCTTTCATTGTCTGTATCATCATTACGTAAATGTGCGTATTCTTCAAATTCAAATAACTTAAACTGTTGTACAAATTCATTAATGATGGCCTGTGTTGCCTTTAATTCACCAACAATGATTGGATTAGCTGTCTGCAATTCCGGTGTTTCCAATTGCTTTTATAATGTTGCTTCCTTCGCTTCTAATTGTTCTAAAAAGAGGATAGCTC
>JAAYHP010000213.1 GCA_012735355.1 Lysinibacillus sp.
GTGTCACATGGCAAGATGACAACAATAAAGTTCACGTGAACCGTGGTTATCGGGTACAATTTAACAATGTACTTGGACCTTATAAAGGCGGTTTACGATTCCATCCTACTGTCAATGAATCCATTATGAAATTCCTTGGCTTTGAACAAATTTTCAAAAACGCTTTAACTGGTTTGCCAATCGGAGGAGCAAAAGGTGGTTCAGACTTTGATCCGAAAGGTAAATCTGATACTGAAATTATGCGCTTTTGCCAAGCTTTCATGAATGAATTATATCGTTATATCGGCCCAGATGTCGATGTTCCTGCTGGCGATATTGGCGTAGGTGCTAGGGAAATTGGTTATCTTTGGGGACATTATAAACGTATTAAAAATACGTACGAAGCAGGTGTGTTCACTGGGAAAAAACCAGGCTATGGTGGATCATTAGTACGTAAAGAAGCAACTGGTTACGGATTAATCTATTTTGTAGAAGAAATGTTACAAGACTTAAAAGAGTCTTTCTTAGACAAAACTGTTGTTGTTTCCGGTTCTGGAAATGTTGCAATTTATGCTATCGAAAAAGCACAACATTTCGGTGCAAAAGTGGTAGCTTGCTCTGATTCCAACGGGTATATTTACGATCCAGATGGCATCGATTTAAAAGTTGTAAAAGAAATTAAAGAAGTTCGTGGAGAACGCATTAAAAAATATGTTGATTATCGACCAAACGCAACATATACAGAAGGTTGCAAAGGCATTTGGACTATTCCATGTGATATCGCTCTACCATGTGCAACGCAAAATGAAATTGATGGGGACTCTGCTCGTACGTTAATTGCAAACGGGGGTAAAATTGTTGCAGAAGGTGCGAATATGCCTTCCAATCACGAAGCAATTAATGAATTTTTATCGAACGGTGTATATTTCGGTCCAGGAAAAGCGGCCAATGCTGGAGGGGTAGCAACGTCCGCATTAGAAATGGCTCAAAATTCAAGCCGTACTTATTGGTCCTTTAATGAAGTAGATGAAAAACTACATGATATTATGAAAAACATTTACAAAACAAGTAAAGAATGTGCAGAAAAATACGGAAGTCCTGGCAATTTAGTGCTCGGCGCAAATATTGCTGGATTTGTTAAAGTAGCTGACGGAATGATTACTGAAGGGGTTTATTAATAATTAAAAAATGGGGAAATTTGTTTATTTCACAAAGGGGTTCATATATATGCCAATTAAAATGAACGTAAAGGTCCATTTTAATTGGCTTTTATGTTTTTAATATTGAATTACATATGAAAACTATGTTTTACTAAAGTTATATATGATTAGGAGGTTAATTGATGAACGAAATTGAAACACAGAATCAAGAGGAATTAAATCCCCTTCTTACGTTATGGTTACATCCGAAAAAAACGACACGTTATGTGTTAGATAAGAAAAGTTTATTATATGTGATACTATTCTTATGTTTAGGGTATATAGGAAGCGGATTTACAGGATTTATAGATTGGGATATTTACCCTGAATTTCCGTTATGGGGTATACTATTGATTACTCTTATCCTTTCGCCAATTCTCGGTATAATCAGTACGGCTTTTTCTGCATTATGTATTTGGCTTATCGGTAAAATATTTAAAGGAAAAGCAACATTCCAACAAACCTTTAAAGCTATTTCTTTAAGCGCATGGCCATTTATCATTTTAATTCCGATATATATAATTTGGATGCTTGTTGATCCAAATAGTCTATTTAATATAAGCATTCATTTTGGAATCATTTCAATCATTGGTATTCTGTTTACAATCGTAGTCACTATTTGGTCTATCGTGATTGCCATTTGCGCTATCGCTGAAGCTCACCAATTTTCCAATTGGAAATCCTTCTTTACATTACTCCTTCTAACACTTATTATCTTTATCATTCTTTTTGCGATAGGCATTTTAATAGGTATTATCGCCATCCTATTTGGTATCGCACTAATGGCGTAAAAATGATAGGAATTTGCCTTGATAAAAATAGGCAAATTCCTTTTATTATTTACTTGTTAAATAACCCCCACTTGTTTTTCCACCGAATTACTATATAGTTTGGAAACGCCAGAGTCTATGGCCGCTTTTGCAACCGCCTCTGCCACCGATTTTGCCACCCTTTCATCGAGAGCTTTCGGAATCACATAATCTTCCCTTAATTCTTTTTCTGAAACGAGGGATGCAATAGCGTCTACAGCAGCTATTTTCATTTCATCATTAATATCTGAAGCTAAAACATCTAGTGTTCCTCTAAAAATACCCGGAAATGCAAGTAAGTTATTGACTTGATTTGGATAATCGGACCGCCCTGTACCAATAACCCGCACTCCCCATTTGATTGCATTTTCGTAAGTAATTTCTGGATTTGGATTCGCTAAAGCAAAAATGATTGGGTCATCATTCATCGAGTCAATATGTTCTTTCGTTAAAATGTTCGCTACTGATACACCGATAAATATATCCGCACCAACTAACGCAACATCTAAACTACCTTTTAATTTTTCTGGATTCGAAATTTTAGCTATTCTTTCTTTTGCTGAATTCATGCCATCTGGACGACCTTCATAAATAATTCCCTTCGAATCGCAAACAACGATATTTTTATAACCCATTTTTCTTAACAATCGTAAATTGGCAACGCCAGCAGCCCCTGCTCCATTGATAACGATTTTCACTTCTTCTTTTCGCTTTCCTACAAGCTTCAGCGCATTTTCAAGGCCGGCGCATACAACGATGGCCGTGCCATGTTGATCATCATGAAATACCGGAATTTTACATTCCGCTCGCAGGCGATCTTCTATTTCAAAACATCGTGGTGCAGCAATATCTTCTAAATTGATAGCACCGAAAGTTGGTGCGATTGCTTTCACCGTTCTAACAATTTCATCTACGTCTTTTGTATCTAATGTAATCGGTACAGCATTCACATTGGCAAATCGTTTTAATAAAAGTGCCTTCCCTTCCATTACAGGTAGTGCAGCCTCCGGACCAATATCACCCAACCCTAACACAGCCGTTCCATCTGATACAACAGCTACTAAATTTCCTTTCATCGTATAATCATAAACCCGCATAGGCATTTTTTCGATTTCTTGACAAGGTGCTGCCACTCCCGGTGAATATGCCAAACTCAAGTCGCGGGAATCTGCAACAGGTACTTTCGATATGATTTCCATCTTACCTTTAAACTGCTTATGCATTTCTAACGATCGTTTCATAATATCCATTTTTTTACACCCCTTCATTAATAAAAAACTTAGCCTTATATAATTTTGTATAATATTACTTTGCTAAATTAAAGTCAACAACAATATTGAATTTATGCAATAAAATTCCTTAAAATTCACATTTGGCGCGGTTTTTTATTAATATAATTGGAAATAAATAGGAATAAATGTTGCATTCCCACTATATAAATAGTTATTTCGATATAATTATCAATTGAATTTTTTATGTAAAAACCTTTAATTTACAAGATTCGTTTTGTGAAAAATAAAACAGACTATTTTAGTTCAGAAAATATGA
>JAAYHP010000214.1 GCA_012735355.1 Lysinibacillus sp.
ATCCTGAAGTTGCGGCTCAAAATGCGGATTATGTTGGATATGCAACACCGAATGCAGCTGCAATGGAATTAATGGATCCGGAAGTTGTGGAAGATGAACGCTTCTACCCTCCTGAAGAAATGCGAGATAAATTAGAAGTGTACGAAAACTTAGGCTTAGAATGGTTAGGGAAATATAACGAATATTTCTTAGAGTTTAAAATGTCGATAAGGTAATATAAGGTGCCTAGACAAAATAAAAACTCATCATTTTCTCCTGCTAGAAAATGATGAGTTTTTAATATTTTACTGAAAATTGATTTACGTTTCGGGCGCTTTGTGCGGGCCTATCACTTCAATCAATTCAATGAATATCTGCTTTTTACTAATCTCCGTTAATTCTTAATGAAATCTGCTCATATCCCGACCTCTTTTTTACTTTAAATTTCATGTTTTTGTGCATCATTCATCATATTATAATTGGGGAATTTACTATTAAATTTAAGTTAAAATTAAATATTTTTTATTTAAAAAATCATCTTTTTTCCTATAAGCCTTTACTAGTTTTGTAAATTACAATGTGCTAAGCTATTGATTACTTAATGGAATTTGTTTTGAAGTGAATGGACGTGAATGCCGATGTCAGAGAAAAAGAAAAAACTTGCCTTGTTGATTTTAATGTTTAATATGTTCATTACGATGGGAGGAATTGGAACCGTTGTTCCTGTTTTACCTTCCTATTTAATGTTATTTGGAGTAGGCGGCACAGTGCTTGGTTTTTTAACCGCCACTTTTGCCCTTGCACAATTTCTCTTTTCCCCCATTGCAGGAAACTTATCTGATCGCTATGGGCGTAAACCATTTATCATATTCGGGTTAATCGTTTTCGGTTGTTCCCAAATTTTATTCGGAATGGCGAATCAAATTTGGATTCTATTTTTAGCTCGTTTCTTTATTGGTGCAGGAGCAGCCTTTATTATGCCACCGGTAATGGCTTATGTAGCGGATATTACGACTGTGGAAGAACGAGGAAAAGGAATGGGTCTTGTCGGTGCCGCCATTTCTCTCGGATTTATGATTGGACCAGCAATTGGTGGATTTTTAGCAACCGTACACTTACATTTTCCTTTTTATTTCGTAGGTACTTTCGGTCTCCTTGCCGCTCTTATTTCACTAATCGTATTACCAAATATAAAACATCAAATTGATGAAAACCAATTGGAAAAGCCGAGGGAAAATTTATTTAAACAATTAGCCCGCTCAGTCCATACATCTTACTTCGTCATACTAATTGTTGTCTTCGTTTTTAGTTTTGGAATTGCCAACTTCCAATCTACATTGTCGATGTTTTTAACGTATAAATTTGATTATACGCCTGTTGATATTGCCATCGGCATTGTAATTGGCGGTTTTTTAGGCGTGATTTTACAAATGTTTATAGTCGAGCATTTATTTAAACGGTTTGGTGAAATGAAAGTGATTTTAGTGAACTTAATCGTTGCCTCGATTTCCATGGTTGGTATGGTTTATGTAAGCGGATTTTTTGTTATTTTAACTGTCGCATCGATTTTCCAAATTGCAACAACCTTTATTCGCCCCGCTGTAAATACGTTAATTTCTAAATTAGCAGGGGCAGAACAAGGATTTGCTGCGGGGATGAATAACGCTTATATGAGTTTAGGGAATATGATTGGCCCTTCATTAGCAGGAATTTTACTTGAGTGGAAGCTGAATTCGCCATTTATTTTTGGCGCTATGATTTTATTTGGTTGCTATTTATTAGCTCATATTTGGACAGTAAAAAAAGCTCCCCAATTGATGCATCCGGAGAGTGTGAAATAACAATATACAAATTAGGGCGCGATGGACGACTATCGCCTCTGTTGTGGTGTAGCTGCACGGGCTAACTAGTCAACCACTCGAGTGGAAGCCTATTCAACCGAGTGGTAACTCCTTCCGCCCGAATCGATACCCTATTCACCCGAATCACCACTCCTTCCGCCCGAATCGATACCCTATCCGCCCAAATTGACACTCTTTCCGCCCGAATGGCGATCCTATCCGCCCAAATTGACACTCTTTCCACCGAAAGGCAATTCTATCTTCCCCTAGTAGCTCCTTATCCGCCCCATCTCTACACAAAATCCTCTAATCTTCACTAACAAAACCTCAACCCCCCATAATAAAAGCTCTTCCACCCCATCCGCATATTTTTTGACTACTTCTACAAAGGCCTCTACTTGCCGTAATTTAAAGGAAGACTCATAACCAATTAACCAAGTATCCCGCGTCAATCCTACATCCGTATCACTTGAAGTTAAAGAAATTTTATTTACATTTTCTTCTCCATTAAACGTGATGGAAGGTAATATTGCATAACCAATTCCATTCAAAGCCATTTGCTTACATGTTTCTATTTGATCCACAATAATTTGCTTTGCAGGGCTAGAAGAAAAATGTTTTTGCCACCAAACTTGAATTTCTTGATAATAGTTTGATTCGCTTTTAAATTGAATAAATGGTCGCTCCGTCGTTAACAAATCTTCAATTTTTTCAATCTCTTTATCTACTAAATACATTGTATCGCGAAATAAATGCATCTTCTTCCCTTTCCATTCCGACTGCCCTCTCACAATTCCAACTTGGGCTTCCCCATCATAAAGAGCTTGTACAATTTCTGAACTCCAACCAGTAATTAAAGAAATTTTCACATCCGGATACAGCGTTACGAATTCCTTTAACACTTTCGGTAACCAATTGATCCCTACTATGGAAGCACAAGCAATTTTTAATGTCCCATGAACTTTCGAATCAAGAGCTTGAATTCGTTCGAGAACTTCTTCTTTTTTTTGCAACGTTTCAATCGCATATTGTATGACTAATTCTCCAGCTGGTGTTGGGGTTAGCCCTTTTTGGGAACGGATAAATAATGGAGTTCCCCAATACTTTTCTATCGATTGTAGACGTTGGGATAGCGCCGGTTGGGTAATAAACAGCCTTTCTGCCGCTTTCCGCATATTTTTTTCTTCCGCTAAAATTTTAATGATTTCTG
>JAAYHP010000215.1 GCA_012735355.1 Lysinibacillus sp.
AGTAAACTTCTTCTTTGGAAATTCCACTGCTTCTTCTAGTGCCATTAAATTCATCGTTTTAAAGTCAATCAACCCTTCACTGGCTAATAAATTGTCATACACTTCCTTTAACTCGTAAATCGCTGCTCTCGTTTTCGAGTTTTTATTCAGCTTTTGAGGAGCCACATCTCCCTCACTTGCCCTCCCAATCCGGTCGATTTCTTGATACGATTGTAAATCAGGGATATCACAAGCTTTGATCCAAGAAATTTCATCCAGTAAAAAGTTGCTATATTTTGGCGTTAAAATTTTAATATCAGGATAGTTTTTTTGTATTTGTATAATTGCTCTTTGAATGGCATTTCGTTGTTTAAAATCGCTAGCCAGTTGATAGTTGAGTCGATGTCTTTTTTGATAACTTAAGAAATATGAATACATGAGCTTATCAATATTTTCAATCACGACTTCACTTTCTTGCTCAAAAAAGTTTTGAGTCATGTCTTCATCTTTCAAATGTTCAAATTGATATTTTATGTATTTTAATAACGTTTTATTAAAGGTTACAAGTAAAATATGATCATCCTCTTCTGGACAATAATGATTTTGTAAGAAACCAATTCGACGGATTGCAACGGTCGTTTTACCTGATCCCGCCACTCCTTTTACTAAGGAATGTCCAGCAGGTTCGAGTTCGATTATTTTTCTTTGCTCTACGTTTAATCTCATATCTTCCACTCCCTAAGGAAATCAAAATAGAGAATACTTATATATCATTATCACTACTATGTTAGCATAAAATTTTATAATTTTAACTTTTTATACCATTTTTCCAAGAAAGTTATACAGGTAAGAAACCTTATAACCGAAGAAGATATCCCCTTATCCTCTAGGTCAAATCGTTGTAATCATAAAAAAAAGCACCTCCTTTTTAGGAGAATTCTTTAACCTTTAGTAATACGATTACGAATTTCACTTACACTAACTTCTAAACAACACTGCAAGTTTAATTCTTGCTTTTTTTGCTATCGTAGTCTCGGCCGAGGATTACGCCTTTTTGATGTAAGTCATAGAGAGTACCACCCCATCTAAAACATCGGGGTGTACTTGTCCTCTATTTTTACGTTTTATAATTCAATTATGAATATATTGATTGAAATTCTTTTGCCCGTTTGAAACGAATGCCTGTATCAATTGCTTCAAAATGTTTTTCCCCACAGCGAATTTTTGCTAATTCAGTAGGTCTTAATCCTTCTGCACCGGTTGTTCCTTTTGTTTCTACAATAAAGTATAATTTTTCGTTGCCCTCTTCTTCTAAAGACAAAGCCCAGTCTGGATTATACGTACCAAGGGGGGTTTTAATTTTAAACTCAGCAGGAAGCTTAATATAAAATTTGACGTTTGGATCCCGCTCACAAGCTTCCGCAAATTCCCTCTCTACCCTTGAATCGACAATAATGTGGTCGTATGGTGAGCGATCATCATGAACGGGAACAATACTATCTTTATAACTTTCTATCTCTTCTTGAAGAAATAGTGATTGCTCATACACTTCTCCATCAATTTTTTCGTATTTAATGCCATCAACCATGGCTAAACGTTTCGCCGCATTAATAATTCGGGCGCATTCCATCATATACATTTGTGGATTTCGTTTAAAATCTCTTAACGTATCGCTCCGTTTTAAAATAGCAATCAACGTTTTGCGAGTTAGTTTCGTTTCATTTTGTAAATAAGTTAAAATATCAGGAGCTTTTTTATATTGATTTTCAGAAGTAGCGAAAACCGTTTTTTCTGCTTCAACAGTCGTGATACCTGCATTAGTCGTTTCTAATAGATGGCGCTCATATTCAAGTTTAGCCATTCGAACTTCCAACTCATCCGATAACTTTTCAGCTGCTTCTTCTATAAACTTTTCCGAATCAAAATGGATAGAGTAACTTGTTTTATATTTAATCCGCTCCCAAAGTTCTAAAAATGGACCTGCTAAAGCTTCCTTTTTCAACTTTATTTTCACTTTCTCTGAATGGTTTTTGATTTCCACCTTGTCCACATTAAATTTCTCTTCAATAGCGGAAATGATTTTCTCCTTCATATTTTCCCCTAGTTCAATAAAGCTTTCAGGAATCTCAAAAGTACCCTCTTTCAAGGCTTTTGCCAACGTTTCCGTACCCTTATTTTTCG
Organism: Lysinibacillus sp.; assembly: GCA_012735355.1. GTDB lineage: Bacteria > Bacillota > Bacilli > Bacillales_A > Planococcaceae > Ureibacillus. The sequence goes on from JAAYHP010000215.1 coordinate 2,161, forward strand.
AATCAAGATACCCATTTTCTTTAAGGAAACTTACGAGTTCTCTCGA
>JAAYHP010000216.1 GCA_012735355.1 Lysinibacillus sp.
ACGTAAAGCTGATAGGATCCGTAAGCCTCATAAACGTTGACATCACCTCGAATAAACACTTGCATGCCATCTTCAGGCCGGAATTTCAATTGGCTCGCTTGGGAACGAAACATCAATGCGTTTATACGTGCACTATCATCCTTTAAAGTAAAATAAATATGTCCTGTTGTATGTATTTTCACATTGGATAGTTCACCTTTTACGTAAACATCACGAAGGTGTGGATCTGCATCAAATTTTCGTTTTATATACTTTGTTAATGCTTTAACAGTTAAATATGAAGATGGAGTCATGAAGTTTTCTCCTTTAAAAGATAAATCTGTTATAGTACAACTATTGTGACCAAGAGAAAAGCTGTTTCTCATAGAAAAACAGCTTTCATAATTTTATTTTACATGTTTTATCGTTACTTGTCGCCTAAAGTTTTTTCAGCGGATTGAACTGTATTATATAATAGCATTGTAATCGTCATTGGTCCAACTCCTCCTGGAACAGGAGTAATATGGGAGCTGATTGGTTCAACTTCTTCAAAATTCACATCGCCAACTAATTTATTGTTTTCATCGCGATTAATTCCCACATCAATAACGACTGCGCCTGGTTTTACATGTTCTTTCGTAATGAAATTCGCACGACCTACAGCAGCGACTAAAATATCCGCCTGTTTTGTAATAGATGGTAAATCTTTCGTTTTCGAGTGGGTATATGTAACCGTTGCATCTTTTTGTAGTAACAGTTGTCCCATCGGTTTTCCAACGATATGGCTACGCCCTACAACAACTGCATGTTTTCCAGCAATTTCGATGCCCGAATATTCAAGAAGTTTCATTACTCCAAATGGAGTACATGGTAGGAATGTCTCTTGTCCTAACATCATTTTTCCTACACTAACAGGTGAAAAACCATCCACATCTTTATCAGGTGAAATGGTTGCAATAACTTTGTCTTCATTAATGTGTTTTGGAAGTGGAAGTTGTACTAGAATACCGTGTATATCATCACGGTTGTTTAATGTGCGTATTTGTTCAAGCAATTCTTCTTCTGTCGTATTTTCCGGTAGTTTAATGACTTCGGAATAAATACCAATCGCTTCGCAGGAACGGTGTTTATTGCGTACGTAAGTTTGAGATGCCGGATTTTCACCAACTAAAATAACGGCGAGTCCCGGTGTTACACCTTTGGATTTTAAATTTTCAACACGTTCCGCGATGGATTCTCGAATCTTTTGTCCAATCTCTTTCCCATTGATGATTTGAGCCATTATTAGTTTTCCTCCTTGTTATACAAAAGGCATGTTTTTTATTTATTTTCAGCAAACTTTGAAAGTACTCCATTTACAAATTTACTTGATTTTTCATCTCCATAAGTTTTAGCTAATTCGATTGCTTCATTTAATACTACAGGAGCTGGAGCTTCTTTCATATAAAGTAATTCATAAAGGGCTAAACGTAAAACAGTTCTTTCGATTTTAGGCAAACGAATTAACGACCAATTTTCTAATTTTTCTTTTAGTTTTTCATCAATTTCTTGAAGATTTTCAGTTACACCATATACTAACGATTTAAAAAAAGGATCTAAAGGTTGTTCTTCTAAAATATGGCCGATTGCTTCTTTTAACGTTAAATCGGTATTGTCTAACTGAAACAAAACTTGCATAGCTTTTTCACGCATTTCGTGACGTTTCATTAAATAACTCCTTCATTTCTAACATTCGTACCTATTATACCTATTGTTTGCAAAAAATACATTAGCAAATCATTAATTGTTAAAAATACAACATTTTCTTATTATAACATTTCAAAATTAAAAAGACTTCCCTTGAATTTGAGAAGTCTGGAATAAAAAACTTTTTAGAAGATGTGAAATCTAAAAGAAAGCCCATTCCTTAGGATGTGAAAAACTCCCTGAAATCAAAGGTGCTTGTTTTTGATTTCAGGGAGTTGGAAACAAATTACATCTGAATTTTATTTTGATTGTTTTTTGCTACTTCCTTCGCATGTTTAAATTCTTTTTGATACCTAACTTCTTGTGTTTTTGTAAGACCGTTATTTTTTTCGCCTAATGTTACATGGGGTGGTTTATTCTCACGATTTTTAATTTCAAAACACTCCTCTCTTTATTGTACTTCAACAATAGTTTGAGCTTTTTTAGATGACAATATAAGAAAAATCGTGATTTTATTTAAACATTTGAGCTGCTTTTATAGCTTTTTTCCAACCTTCATATAACTTAATACGTTGCTCTTCATTCATCTTCGGTTCGAATTTCCGGTCTAAATTCCAATGCTTTGCAATTTCTTCTTTACTTTCCCAAAATCCGACTGCGATACCAGCCAAATAAGACGCCCCTAATGCCGTCGTTTCGTTTACAAAAGGTCTTTCAACAGGAACATTTAATAAATCCGCTTGGAATTGCATGAGAAAATTATTTTTTACCGCTCCCCCGTCAACCCGTAAAGCTTTTAATTGAATTTGTGAATCCGCTTCCATAGCACTTAATACGTCTTTTGTTTGATAAGCTAAAGACTCTAACGTCGCTCGAACGAAATGCTCCTTCGTCGTCCCCCTCGTTAATCCAAAAACCGCCCCTCTAACGTCGCTATCCCAATAAGGTGTTCCTAATCCCACGAATGCCGGCACAACATATACTCCATCTGTCGATTCAACCCTTTCAGCATACCGTTCACTTTCGCTTGAATCACGAAACATCCGTAAACCATCTCGCAACCATTGAATGGCAGAGCCTGCGACAAAGATGCTTCCTTCAAGTGCATATTCCACTTTACCATCAATGCCCCAGGCAATCGTCGTTAGCAAGCCTTGATTGGATTGAACCGCCTTTTCACCAGTATTCATCAACATGAAACATCCTGTACCGTATGTATTTTTCACCATACCTGGCACAAAACAGCCTTGCCCGAATAATGCAGCTTGTTGATCTCCTGCAATACCGGCAATTGGAACTTCAACACCGAAGAAATGTTTTTTTGAAACGTTCCCATAAATTTCCGATGATGGTCGTACTTTCGGTAACATTGAAGCCGGTACATTTAAAATGTCTAGCAATTCTTCATCCCATCTCAAGTCGTAAATATTGTACATTAATGTTCTAGAGGCATTGGAATAATCTGTTACATGCACTTTTCCTTCTGTTAATTTCCAAACAATCCAAGTGTCGACCGTTCCGAAAAGCAATTCCCCTTTTTCCGCTTGTCCCCTTGCACCCTCCACATTGTCTAAAATCCACTTCACTTTCGTACCTGAAAAATAAGGATCAATTAATAATCCAGTTTTACTTTGGAAAATATTAGAATACCCTTCTTCAATTAGTGTTTCACAAATATCCGCTGTCTGTCTTGATTGCCAAACAATTGCATGATAAATAGGATTGCCGGTATGTTTATTCCAAACAACTGTTGTTTCTCGTTGATTTGTAATTCCAATGGATGCGATTTGTTCTGGTTTTATATTTTTTTCCGTTAACACGCTAGCAATAACAGATAAAATTGAACTCCAAATTTCATTGGCATTTTGTTCAACCCAACCCGTTTTCGGAAAATATTGGGTAAATTCTTTTTGAGCAATATGAACGACTTCTCCTTTTTTATTAAATAAAATCGCTCGACTGCTTGTTGTGCCTTGGTCTAAAGCTAAAATATATTTTTCCATGAAATTCACTCCCCGTAGATTGAGAACTTAATAATTATATTTTATTATTTATTCTTGAAGAATCTTTAAATTCCTTTGCTTAAGGAAGTATGTAAACAAAAAAACATCAAAGGAGAACGTAATAATTCCCTTTGATGTTATTAAAACAACTATTCTTCTGTCATTTGGCTTTCAAATTGTATCGCTGATATGTGTACATTGACTTCACTAGTTTCAATGGACGTCATATTATAAATTGCTTGGCGAATACTCGTTTGAATATCTTTTGCTACTTTCGGTATGGAATAGCCATATTTAATGGAACAATATACGTCGATAATAATTTCACCATCTTCTGAAATAGTTGCTTTTACACCTTTTGAGTGTACTTTTTTACCGAAACGTTCAGCAACGCCTACTGCGAAATTACCGTGAGTTGCAGCAACACCTTCAACCTCATTCGTTGCAATTCCAGCAATAACTTCAATCACTTCAGGAGCTACTTCAATTTGTCCAAGCTCCTCTTTTCCAGAAGGTGTTGGTTGTATAAAAGCTTTTGCAGCTTTTGCAGCCTTTTCTGCCATCTTCTTCATCCTCTCTTTTTTGCGTGAATCACAGTTATCATAAACACGTTGTTTTTATTATACATGATTTTTTTATATACCTGTATGAAAACACTGGATTTTATCACATTTTCTTTGAATTTTCCTTGAAACTTTGTGCAAGCAATTCAAAGGATCTTCTTCTTTTTTCTTGATTGAATATCGGGCTATTAACGATAATTTCATTGACTTTTCGATTACTTAAAAAATCGCTGAGCTCTTTAAATACCGAATCTTTTGAACCAGAAAAAGTGTACTTTAAAGTTTGTAAAACCATTGCTTTTTCTTGTTCATTCCACAATTCATCCATATTTCGTGGTGGCAACGTTTTTCCCCGTTTACCTCGAATCATTCCTAAAAACTGTTGATAAAGGGTCGTTGCAAGAAATTTTCCTTCTTCTTCTGTCTCTCCTATAAATGCATTAATACTTACCATTGTATAAGGTTCTTCTAAAAATTCAGATGCTCTGAAATTCCTCCGATAAGTATTAATGGCATCATCTAATAAATCCGGCGAAAAAAGACTAGCAAAGGCATATGGTAACCCCATCGCTCCAGCTAATCTTGCACTGTAAAGACTTGACCCTAATAGCCAAATTGGAATTTTCAAACCTTTTCCAGGAACAGCAATGACCGGTCGATCTTTTTCATCAAAATAGCTCATTAACTCATCGACTAATTCATCAAACTGATAAGCGCCTGTTTCATCTCGCCTTAACGCTTTTGCCGTTAACATATCCGTTCCAGGAGCGCGACCTAAACCTAAATCGATTCTTCCAGGATACATCGATTCTAGTGTGCCGAATTGCTCTGCAATGACTAAAGGGGAATGATTTGGAAGCATGATTCCTCCAGCCCCTACACGAATTGTTTTCGTTGCTCCAGCTAAATATCCTATAAGCAACGCTGTTGCTGAACTTGCAATTCCTTCCATATTATGATGTTCCGCTACCCAGTAACGGGTGTAGCCACATTTTTCAGCATGCTGAATTAATGCTTTACTATGTAGAAATGATTCTGCAGGTGTTTCTCCTTCTAACACTGGTGCTAAATCAAGAACTGATAATTTTGGTAGCAATTCATACCACTCCCCTTTCCCATTCATATTTAGTATATAACTTCAAATCCATAAAAACACTTTGGAAGCATTTAAAATAGAAAATAGATGGTTTTGTAACCCGTTTTTCTTACATAACAAACTATGTATCACCTTAATAACATTAGTAATTTTTGAAAAAAGTGAGGCTGTCTAAAAAGTTAGAAAACTTTCTAGACAGCCTCACACATATTAATTATTTACTGTTTCTTTTTTCGTGTTTAACACGTCATTTTCTTCAAGGAATTTCGTATTGAATTTTCCTGATTTAAATACTTCATTATTCATTAATGCTTGATGGAATGGTATCGTCGTGTGAATGCCAGGTCCTTCGATGAAGAATTCACTTAATGCACGATTCATGCGAGCAATTGCTTCTTCGCGAGTATCAGCATGCACAATTAATTTTGCCACCATTGAGTCGTAATATGGCGGAATTGTATATCCTGGATATACTGCAGAGTCGATGCGTACACCTGGTCCCCCTGGAGCGATATACGTTTCAACTGTTCCCGCGGCAGGCATGAAGTTTTTGTATGCGTTTTCTGCATTAATACGACATTCGATAGACCATCCGTTGATTTTTATATCGTCTTGTGTTATTTCTAACTTTTCACCAGAAGCAATTTTTAATTGCTGCTGTACTAGGTCAACACCTGTGATCATTTCAGTTACTGGATGTTCTACTTGAATACGCGTATTCATTTCCATAAAGTAGAACTTGTCCGCATTATAGTCATAAATAAATTCGATTGTTCCAGCACCTTCATAGCCACAAGCAATAGCCGCTTTTACTGCAGCTTCACCCATCTCAGCGCGTCTCTCTTCAGATAAAGCAGGAGATGGTGCTTCTTCCACGAGCTTTTGCATGCGACGTTGAACTGTACAGTCACGCTCACCTAAATGAATTACGTTACCGTGACTATCTGCTAGCACTTGAATTTCACAGTGACGGAAGAATTCAATGAATTTTTCTAAATATACGCCTGGATTTCCGAATGCAGCGGCAGCTTCTTTTTGCGTAATTTCAATTCCTTTTACTAGCTCTTCTTCCGTACGAGCTACACGGATACCTTTACCTCCACCACCAGCTGTCGCTTTAATGATGACAGGATATCCGATTTCAGCCGCCCACTTTTTACCTGTTTCAATATCTGGTACGATTCCTGTACCTGGCACTAATGGAACGCCTGCTTCTTCCATCGTCGCACGGGCAATATCTTTCATACCCATAATGCGAATGGATTTGGAAGAAGGACCGATAAATTTAATACCAGCGTTTTCGCATGCTTCCGCAAAGTCAGCGTTTTCCGCTAAGAAACCATATCCTGGGTGAATACCATCCACACCTGTTTTCTCAGCAACCCCTAATACCGCTGGGAAACTTAAGTAAGAATCTTTCGATAATTTCGGACCAATACAATATGCTTCATCAGCAAGTTTTACGTGCAAACTTTCACGATCCGCTTCAGAATATACTGCTACAGTTTGAATACCGAGTTCCTTACAAGCACGAATAATACGTACTGCAATTTCACCACGGTTTGCAATGAGTACTTTTTTTAACATCTAGCTCACCCCTTACTCAGTAGGTTTTACTAGGAATAGTGGTTGACCAAATTCTACTAGCTGTTCATTTTTCACTAGTACTTCTACAATTTCACCTTTTATTTCCGCTTCAATTTCGTTAAATAGTTTCATTGCTTCAACGATACAAACAATCGTATCAGGCTCTACTTTGTCACCTACTTTTACGTATGGAGGTGAATCTGGAGATGGAGCTTGATAGAACGTTCCTACCATTGGTGATGTGATTTTATGTAATGTAGGATCGTCTAGATTCACAGATTTTTCAGCTGGTGCACTTGCTTCAGGTGCAACTTCTACTTTTTCCACTGGAGCTTTTGGTTCTTCAGCTTTAGGCTCTACAGGTTGAGCTTGTTGTATAACAGGTTGTACTTTTGGTGCTACAACTTCTGTAACAACTCCATTATTTTTCTTTAGTTTTAATTTTGCACCATCAGCTTCGTATACAAATTCGTCTAATGATGATGAGTCAACTAATTTTATTATTTCACGTAGTTCTTGTACTTTAAACAATTTATAGACACCCCTTCTATTTTTTGACTACAATAAACATTTTATCTCCTTTTCATAGATTTTGAAACATTATTTTTATTTTTTCTTAAAAATATGTAAAAAACAGTGCATTCGTTACGTGAACGATGCACTGCGTACTTTCTGTTATACAACATTATTTGTTTTTTATTATTATTTAATAATAATTTGATTGAACGCTAACTGTAACATTTTGAATATCATCTATATTTTGACGAACGATATAAATGATTTCATTCGCTTGCGCTTTAGAAATTTCATCGGATAGAACAGTTACTTGCACTTTATCGTCTTTAACATGTACTAATGCGTCTGAATATCCTAGAGCTTCAATTAACATTTCTAACATTGCTTCTGAAGTTTCACGTTGGATTAGCTCATTCATTTCGTTATACGCCTCATTTTTTTCCTCTGCTGTATATTGATCGGAAGCCATCTTTTGCGTTAATTGCTCCCTCAATTGACTACGTTCATTGGCAATTTCCATTCTTAATTCTTCAAACAAATGACTTTCGGATACTGTTGGTCTTGTTAATTCTTCCTCTACATTTGTTAAAGTCGTTTCTTCGAGGGTGTCATCCATAAAAATTGTCATTAAATCAAGATTTCGATTCGGTTCAAATACATAATACACTGAAATGACTGCGGCTAAACTTAATAATGTTAGTAGCCATACCGTTCTTCTTTTTACTTTCATTGTTCATCTCCTTTACTTTCCATCGGTACAATCATAATTCTGTGAGCAGGTATTTGCATGACACTACTTATCGTTTCATGAAGTTGCATTTTCACTTTTGGATCTTTTGCACCTTCTGAAACAATGAGCAATCCTGATACAGTCGTCCCTTCGCTACTTGAACGAAAATAGTTACTTAAAGTCACGTCTTTTGAAGGGTTTTCATCAAAATGAAAATATACTTTTACTTGTCCAACACCTTCTATTTCACTTAATGCTTGTTCAAGTCTACCTTCTGCCGAATTCGTATCATATCGCTCGCTTTTCGCTTCATCGTTCGTTACAGAAATGTACGCAATGAACGCTAGAACAGCAATCGGAATCATTAAATAATGAAGTTTTGTCCATTTCTTTTCCACCTCACGTTCTTAGCGCCCCCCCTTCTCTAACCTTTCAAAACATTGTATGACTGAAGTACAAGCTCTATGCTTTATAGTTTAAGAAAATCTAACAAAGTTGTTAGAACGATTAATAAAGTTGCTAGTTTTACATAGACCATAATGTCTTTTTCTTCGGCAAGTAATAGCAAACATTTTCCTATTAATATAATCAAAATTAGTTTGATCAAAAGCTTTTCCCCACCCCAAGCTGCAACATGACCATTAAAATTAGCCAAATAAAGACGAAAGCGATTCCAAGTAATATTGCTGTAGCGCATAATACGAGTAGAGACTTACCTACATCATCAAGTAAACCGCTTATCGTTCCGCCAGAAAATGGTTCAACTAAGGCAGCTAAAATTTTAAACGTCATCGCATGAATTAATAACTTTCCAGCGGGATAAAAGGCAGCAATCCAAAAGGCAGTCATCGCACTAAAACCCGCTATCGTAGTCGCCGTTGATTGATATTTTTGAAAGATGGAAAAACCTTCAACAATTAAAGAGCCAACGATTGGAATTGATTGTTCGATTACCTTTTTCACAGGACTTGCTACCGCTTTATCGACGGTGAAAAAAGCGACACCTGCGAAGGATAAAAAGGCCACCATTAAAAGGAGAGTAGCTGTAATCAATGTCATCATTGAGCCGCGAATTAAATCAGATGCTTTTGAAAATGACATTTCTTGAATAAATCTTGTACAAAAGTCAAGAATCATTGCGATGATAATCGCAGGTATCAATACGTTTTGACATAACAAAAATAGAAATTCAAAGATGACAATCACTACTGGACTCCAAGCAATAAACGAAAACACCGCATTTAACACTACGAGCAAAGACATAAGGAGCGGCGTTAACGATAAAAAGAAATCCGCAGCGACATTTACAATATCCGCCATTAGGCCAAATGCATCCATGACAGTTTGTCCAAGGGTTAAAACGAGGACAATGATAAATAATGTATCTCCCCATTTTTTAAATTGCGGTACAAATGCTTCTAAAATTAGAAAGAGAATGGTATATGTGACGATAAGTATGATCGATTTACCTGCAATTTTTAATGGATCGATAAAAATGTTGAGTATTTCATCCATGCGCCAAGCTCCTTATTGAAGCTTATCTAAAATCGAAGAAAAACTTGAAAGTACTTTGGCAAATTCACCTATCCAATAAGTTAACAAAACGATGCGAACGGAAAACATGACGAACTCACCAATCGTCTCATGCTCCTGTTCATCAAATAACATTTTAAAAAATAAACCTAGTTGATAAAAAAGAGCAGAATAAACAAGCTGAGGAACGTACGGTACTGAATTAACATATGACAGGATTTGTCCAATTAATGGAAGTACAGATTTAGAAAGTAGAAAATGTAATAATATGAAAAAGAAAATGATGGCAATGAGTGAATGTAGTTTTGGGACGGTTTCTTTAATAAGTAGTAAGATGATTAGCAATATTACGGCATAAATTAAAATCGTCATATATTAATTCGTGAGCCATTGGAAAAATAACATAATTTCACCAAAAAAGAGCCGTAAAAATCGGATTAGTTCTGCAGCCATATATAGATATGCAATGAAGAATATATAGAATGTAAATTCCTTTTTACCAACTTGGTCAAAAAAGACATGAAGTAGTGCAATAATAAGTCCTACTCCTGCCACCCTTAATACATCCTGTAATTCCATTTTGACGCCTCCTTGTGAAAGCAATATATGAGCTTGTTCAATTAAATAGACCTAAGATAAATAAAAAAAGTGGACGAGATATTCACGTCCACTTTTTTACAATATTCAATTACGCACGAGATACGTACGATCCGTCTGTTGTGTTGATAACTAAAACATCTCCTTCGTTTACGAAGAACGGTACTTGTACAATCAGTCCAGTTTCTAACGTTGCAGGTTTTGAACCGCCAGAAGCAGTATCCCCTTTAATACCTGGTTCTGTTTCAATCACTTTTAATTCAACAGTGTTTGGTAATTCTACACCAAGCATTTCTCCTTGGTAAGACATAATATAAACTTCCATATTTTCTTTTAAGAATTTTAATTCATATTCAATTTGGTTTGCATTTAGTTCCGTTTGTTCGTAACTTTCTAAGTCCATGAATACGTGAGAATCGCCTTGAGCATATAAATATTGCATTTTACGGTTCTCTACCATCGCTTTTTCTACTTTTTCACCTGCACGGAACGTTTTTTCTGTTACGTTTCCATTTCGTAAGTTGCGTAATTTAGAGCGAACAAAGGCTGCTCCTTTACCAGGTTTTACGTGTTGGAAATCCATCACACGGTATAAATCTCCATCTACAATAATAGTTAGTCCCGTACGAAATTCGTTCACTGAAATCATGTATATTCCTCCAATTATAAAATGATAAGTTCTTTTTTCGAATGAGTTAATTTTTCATTACCAGTCGGTGTAATGACGATGTCGTCTTCAATGCGAACCCCGCCAATTTCCGGTAAATAAACTCCCGGTTCAATCGTAACGACCATGTTTGGCTCAAGTACTTGATCCGAACGATAGGAAAGGGTTGGGCCTTCGTGTATTTCTAAACCGATTCCATGACCGAGAGAATGACCAAAGGCTTTTCCATATCCTTTTTCCGTTAAAAAATCCCTTGCAATTTTGTCCGCTTCTTTACCTGTTAACCCTGGACCTACTTTTTCTAGCGCCAACAGTTGAGCTTCCAAAACGACATTATACATTTCTATTAATTTGGGATTCGGCGTACCTACCGCAATCGTACGAGTAATATCAGAAACATAGCCATTATAAATCGCACCGAAGTCTAATGTAACAAAATCGCCTTTTTCAATGACTTTATTTGTCGCAACCCCATGAGGCAATGCGCTTCTTGTGCCACTTGCGACAATCGTATCAAAGGAAGAAGACGACGCTCCTTGTTTCCTCATGAAAAATTCAAGTTCATTCGAAACTTCCAGCTCTGTTACTCCAGGCTTGATAAAGTCCAATATGTGATTAAATGCTGCATCCGCTATTTGACATGCAACCTTTATAATATTAATCTCTTCATTTGTCTTAATCAAGCGGATTTTTTCAATTATACCGGATAATGGCACTAGTTTTGCATTGAATTGTTCCTGAAAACTTTCGAATTTTCCATAAGTTACCGTATCTTTTTCAAACCCTAATGTTTTGATTCCCAACTTATCGATTTGCTTTCCTACTTCTTTTAGTATGGTACTTTCTTGCTCAATAATGCGAAAATGTTTCACCTGTTCTTTCGCTTGTTCCGTATAACGAAAATCCGTAATAAAAACCGCATCGTTTTCAGATACTATGGCGATGCCACTTGTTCCCGTAAATCCAGTCATATACCTGCGATTATAAGGATTCGTGATCAACAATGCATCCACTTGATAACTTTTAAGCGCTTTTCTTAATTTTTCAAGTTTAATCATTTATTTTTCCTTTCTTCTCCTTGTAAAAACTTTCTTAAAGCTAATTCATAGCCAAAGGTTCCAAGCCCACAAATTTGCCCAATGCATTCTGCCGCCAGTAGTGACTTATGTCGAAATTCTTCCCTTTTATGTATGTTCGAGATGTGTACCTCAATAACCGGTACATTCACGCTTGCAATGGCATCTCGAAGGGCTACACTCGTATGGGTATAAGCACCTGGATTAAATACGATCCCTTTTACCCCAGTTTCTTCTGCTTCATGAATCCAATCAATCAGTTCCCCTTCATGATTCGATTGCTTGAACTCTAACTCAGCATTAAATTCTTTCACAAGGGATAAACACTTTTCTTTTACATCTTCCAGCGTTTCGTAGCCATATATTTCAGGTTCTCGTTTCCCTAATCGATTTAAATTAGGTCCATTTAATACCAAATACTTCATTCACGATTCTCCTTTATTAACGGAAATTTCCACCTTTTTATTTTATCACAGACTCCTTATAGGGCAACCTATTTCGTTCTAGATGGGCTTGATAATGAAAAGAAGCCGTTTCAAAAACGAATCTCGCTGTAATAATAACCATCACCATAAAGGGAATCGACAACTTTTTAAATGATGAAAGTTCAGCAGGTAAATCAAAAATTATCCATTCTGCAATGATGGCAAAAAGTGCTCCGATTACGAGAGATGTTATAAAAGGCGGCACATTATGAACGTATTGCATAATTAAATAAAAAACGAACGTCACAAAAAAAATTAATATCGCTAAAAAAATCCAGCTAATAAGTGGATGACTATCTTCAAAAATATGATATCTACTTGTAAACCCGATTGGATTCCATCGAATAAATCTAAATAAGGACAACATTTTTAAGCTGACCGTAAGAAAAATAGATGCAAAAATACTTGTTATGAAAGCTAAGTACAACATCAAAAATCACCTCTTTATATATATTTTTGCCAATATTGATTTTTCGTATGCGTAACCGTAGTGCAAATGATAAAAATTTAGTACAATATAAAAGTTAAAAGAATGAAATATTGATAGAGAGTGGTGTCGTTCGTTGAGCAAGCAAACACCTGTTTATGGAGGACAGGCACTATTAGAAGGTGTCATGTTCGGAGGTAAAGAACATACCGTTGCGGCCATTCGTCGTAACGATGAATCCATTGAATATTATTATGCAAAAAAACCTAAAAAACCTATACTACAAAAGTTAAAGAAGATTCCTTTCGTGCGTGGAAATATTGCGATTATCGAGTCTTCTGCCATCGGTTCAAAGCACTTGCAGTTTTCGAGTGATCGCTATGACGTAACTCCGGGTGAGGAGGAAGAACAAGGACAAGAAATGTCTAAATTACAGATGATTCTTGGAGTTGCTGTCGTTGGAGTCCTTTCCTTTTTATTCGGGAAATTTGTATTTACATTAGTTCCTGTATTTATTGCTGACTTATTTTCTCCTTGGATTTCAGGGAAATACCCTCAAATCTTTTTAGAAACCGGCATTAAATTTATTTTGCTTCTCGTGTACTTATATTTAATTTCATTGACCCCTATTATTAAACGGGTCTTCCAATATCACGGGGCGGAACATAAAGTCATTAATTGCTACGAAAATGGTCTTGAATTAACGGTTGAAAATGTTCAAAAGCAATCAAGGCTACATTATCG
>JAAYHP010000217.1 GCA_012735355.1 Lysinibacillus sp.
AAAGATTACATTCTATTGTTAGATGCTGATGACGTTCTTCTGCCGGAAGATCAGAAAAAACTAAAAGAATTGAAAGAAAATCTTCCTAGCGATATCGATGTTGTAACATTGAACTACGTCATGACAACAGACGAAAACGGCAAACCTACCTTCCATTTTAGACAGCCCCGTCTTGTAAAAAGAAGCAAAGGATATAAATGGATCGGTCCTGTTCATGAATATCTTGCAGCCTATGGTAATACAATGAATGCTGATATTAGCGTCCATCATATGAAACAGAAAAAGAAAAAAGTTGATTCAAATGCTATTGGGAGAAACTTAAGAATATATGAAAATCGCTTAAAAAGAGGCGAAATATTTACGGCAAGAGATACATTTTATTACGCTAATGAATTAAGAGACAATAAACAATACGAAAAAGCTATTACCTATTATACAAAGTTTTTAGATGATAAAAGAGGTTGGTTTGAGGACCATATTCGAGCTTGCATTAATATGGCCAGCTGCTATAAATACTTAGGGGACAGAGAAAAAGAACTATTAACATTATTTAAAAGCTTCTCGTATGATGAACCTAGATCGGAAGCTTGTTGCCTTATCGGTGATGTATTTCGAGCAAAAGGAGACTATCAAACGGCTGTATTTTGGTATAATTTAGCCATTCAAATGAAAGATAAACAAATATATGGTTTCAACAATACAATATTCACCACTTGGTACCCTCATCTATCTCTCGTCGTATGCTACTTCCAATTAGGTAATATCGAAAAATCGATGGAACACCATGAAAAATCAAAAGAATATATCCCAAATGATCCAAAGGTTCTCTACAACGAAAACTTCTTCAAAGAATACATGAAAAAACAGAAGCAATAAATAAAATGAAAAAAGGTTTGGACAAAAGTAAAAACTCATCATTTTCTCTTAAAAGAAAATGATGAGTTTTTGATATTAAACTGAAAATTGATTTCCGTTCCGGGGACGCTTATCCAGGGCCGGCCCCGCCTCCTCGTCGCTCGATTCCTCGCTCCTGCGGGGTCTCGAGGCTCGGGCTGTTCCCGTTGGAAAGCTCTGCTTTGCGACTAAGCGTGTGCGACAGCGACTCGCCCCGTCACTCCAATCAATTTCATTGCATATCATTTTTTTACTATTCTTCTCCACTAATTCTTAATTAAATTAGCTTTATGTCCCAACCTCTCTATATAATTTTATTTAGCTTGATCGAGGCAATTTTTTATTTGCAATGCTACTTCAACGGCCGTTGCTCCTTCTTCCACTCCTACAAGGGGATCCTTATCAAAATAAATACAGTCAATAAAATGAGTAAGCTCTTCAAGTAAAGGATCCAATTGTGGAGCTGTCAAATTTGCAATGACCGTCTCAGTCCCTTGTGGAAATGTAGAATTTGGATTATTTAATTCATTGATAATGATTTGTTGTTGCTTATTTAAATAATCTGTTTTTATAACTTTTTCTTTTTCATAGATTGTAAGTGTCCTCACCTTTTCATGGGATACATTACTTGACACTAAGTTAGCTACTACACCATTTTCGAACAAAATTAGAGCAGTAACGTTATCGTATTTACCTGTATTCGGCAAGCGAATCCCTTCAGCTGAAATCCGTCTAATCTTACTTTTTACAATGCTTAAAATAATATCAATATCGTGAATCATGACATCTAAAACAACATCCACATCTTTTATTCTATCTGAAAATGCCAGTCTCTTCGCTTCTATATTAATGATTTTATCTTTCTCAATATATTGATGAAGCTGTTGAATAACTGGATTAAATCTTTCAATATGGCCTACTTGAAATTTCACTTTTTTATTTTTTAGTAGCGATTTTATTTTATTTGCCTCTTCAATAGTCGTCGTGATTGGTTTTTCAACAAATACATGTTTATCATATCGGATAGCCTCTTCAACTAAAGTGAAATGAAATCTTGTAGGTGCAGCAACTATGATTGCATCCACATGCTGTAATAAATTTGAATAAGTATCAAAGGCTTGAATTTGAAATCTTTGACTAATTTCTCTCACTCTTTTCGAGTCTTTATCAAAAATTCCTATAAAGTCTACATTTTTCATTTGCTTTAATTTTGTACAATGAAAAGACCCCATTTTGCCTGCACCAACAACCCCAACTTTAATTAAGTTCATAATGAAACACCTTCAAACTCTCATGGTCTCAAGTATTCTGAAACGGTCATTTTTCCAATGCACTGAACCATTGACATATTGAATCAGCACTTAAGTTTAAACTATGCAAATGCAGCAAAAAGGTTTGGGTGCAACTTTATCTACTTTGAATAAATTCTCGTATTTCATTGACAAAATTTCTTGCTCTCACATCATCCGTATGGTTCTCATGAATAAACTTGTAGCCATTTTCGGTAATCCGAATTCGCTCTTCTTCATTCTCTAAATAATACATTGCCTTTTCATAGAAATTCGATTGGTCGCATGC
>JAAYHP010000218.1 GCA_012735355.1 Lysinibacillus sp.
GTTGTTAGCTGTTCAACAAAATTACTTACAAATTCAACGATGGTTACCAAACTTGCTAATAAGAAAGGTTTCGATTTGTTTTTTTCAAGTTTGATAATGCTTAGACCTATAGCAAATAAAATATAAAAAAGACCTGCTGGAATATGAGAAATTAATGAAACCGGAAATGAACTTATTAATAATTGTTCATCTAATAATGCGCGAAAAAGGACTACAACGATTCCTGTTATGCATCCAGTATGAATCAGCGGTAATGGTCGAATCAAGACTACTAATAAAAATATTACGGTTCCTAAACCGATTCGGAAAGGTGCACCTTCAAAAGGAATGACTTTCACTTCACTTGCAATAGCTGTCAAAATTGCAACAATGAATATCAACAAATAATCAAACCGATAGTTCATTGATTTTGCTTGTTCCATAATAACTCCTTAAAAAAATAGTTCTTCCATTAATTCTAATCTAAAATAGAAGGAAAATAAAAAAGAAGTATTTCGATAAAATAAAAAACCACTACTGAAACTCAGTAGTGGTTGAAATTTCAAATGTATGTATGGCGGAGGAAGAGGGATTCGAACCCCCGCGCGGTTTGACCCGCCTGTCGGTTTTCAAGACCGATCCCTTCAGCCAGACTTGGGTATTCCTCCGTTTCGACAAGTAATAATATAACACGGAATAATTTGAAGGTCAACAAAAAACTACATATAGAAATTAAAAGGTTAAATTTAGTAATATGTGTTACAAAATGAAGAAGAACCAGAAGAAAACATTGCATTTTCGATATGAAATACAGTATACTAGTATTTGCCGTGCTAGGTGGGGAGGTAGCGGTGCCCTGTAACTCGCAATCCGCTCTAGCGAGACTGAATCCCTTTTTGAGGCTGTACGCATGTAGGGTCTGCCTCTTGCACGTAGCGTTGAAGGTTGGGTCCCGCGCAATGGGTAGCCATGAACCATGTCAGGTCCGGAAGGAAGCAGCATTAAGTGGTATCACCCATGTGCCGTGGGGTAGCCTGACCCGAGCTGGCGACAAGAGTAACGCCTATGTGCGGCAGTCGAGGAAAGGTGCACGGCTTTATATTTACATAAAGCTATAACCTTGAAACGAATGAATTAAATAACATAATTATAAAAGACTGTAGAAAACTTAAGTATAGGTTTTCTACAGTTTTTTTTTGTCAAAAAGTATTAGGTAAAAAATGTAATGATTAGAACAATATCGAACAGTTTCTTAAGAATTTATTATTAATTTGGAAAATTTGGAACTAACCTTTCAGAAAAACGTATTAATCAATAAATACGAAATAAAGGAGATGTCGTTGTGTTTAGGAAAAATTTTCTCTTTGCACTTATCATAGCCGTCATCGGCTGTTTTATTCATATTGATAGAGCTAGCGCAGCTCCTCAATTGGAATTGAAAGCAGATGTTGGGGTCAACAATACGATTAAGTTATATACACCATTGCCGTTAAAATTAACGATTACCAACAATGGAACGGCCTTCTCTGGCGATTTAGTCATTGATGCAGAGGTAACTTATTCAGCAGGTTCTGCCTTAGTTATACCTTTAGATTTAGCGGAAGGTGAGACGAAAACTTTATCTTTATATTTGGATGGTCTTTCGGATGATTTTGCATACCAAGCACAAGATGAAAGTATTTTTTCCTTTTACGAAGGTGGAATTGAAAAAGGAAAAGTAGTGGATTTTACAGGAGATAAAAAAATCCGTCCTAAATATGGATACGACGGTGATTCCATTTATATTTTTACCTATACGGAAAATAATGATCGGTTAGCCGCATTATTACGTTTAAATCAATACGTTCAAAATAGAGTTGATATCTTTCATTTAAACCAAATATCTAACTATGATTTTCCGACAGATGCTAGAGGATTTGCGATGGCGGACATTTTCTTTGTCGATGAAATGAATATTGCCGATCTATCGGAGGAAAAGCAACAGGCGATTTATAAGTGGGTGGAAGATGGAGGAACTATTGTTGTTGGTGCTTCCGATCAAGTGGAACGCTCCATAGGGATTTTTAGTAACTTCTTGCCGTTAAGTCTGTCAACGGAAAAAGTAACGGTGACAAAAGAAGCTTTAGATGCATTATCAAATGGCGGCATCTTTACGGAAAATATTGAAGTATATCGGGCAACGGAAAAGGAAGGAAGTACAACGGTTCTTGCAGATGGAGATACAATACTTGCCTCGTCCATTGATTTAGGAGAAGGGCAAATTATACAAACAACTTTTTCTTTAGGTGACCAACCACTATCAACGATGGATGGCTACGGCAAGCTATTAAATGAAATGTTAAAACTACAAACAAATACAAACTATGGTTGGCATAGAGGGTCTTTAGATTATTTAAGTTATGAACTTAAAAACCACAATGAACTATTTCCTTCTTTCCAAGTAAAAACACCTATTCTTATCGTTACGATTATTCTTTACATTTTAATAATTGGTCCAATTTTATATCTACTTTTAAAAAGGATGGATAAACGAGAACATGCCTGGTGGGTTATTCCGGCTATTTCCGTTGTACTAACACTTTGCCTATTCATTGTTGGAGCAAAGGATCGCATTACGAATGCACAAATTAATCAATCCGCCTTTTATAAAGTAAATGAAGACTCGCTATCAGGCTATTATGTGGAATCAATTTTAACGAATCGTAGTGGCGATTTTGTATTTGAGTTGGATAAAAATACATCTGCCTTTGCAACCCTTGGATATGGAGCCACTTCATCGAATAAATTGCATGAAAAATCTTATGTTGTTGATCATGCGAATGGTTCTACAATGCATTTAAAAAATGTGAATTATTGGTCAGTACAGTCAGTTATAGGAAAAACAACTATTCCGAATGTAGGCAAATTTGAAATAGACTTAACAGTAAAAGATTCGAGAGTAGAAGGAACGATTAAAAATAACTTCCCATTCCGAATTAAAGATGTGGCAATTTGGTCTGGCCAGCGGGAGATTGAAATTGGAGATATTGAACCGAACGAAACGGTTCAAGTTGCAGAAAGATTAAGCAGTTCTGTTCTGCTGAAACCAACGATTTATTCTTATAACTGGGATATGCCGAAAACAAAAGAAGAATTAATACCAAAACGAATTGAGCAATTAAAATACGGAGTAATCGATTTAATAAGAGGCAACAACGAGCCAGCTATTGTAGGTTGGGCGGAAGAAGCATTAGTTGGAATCCAGTTTGATGGCACTGCAGAAGTATCACCAGTTGCCGTCATCATTCAATCTTTCCAACCGAAAATAGAGTTGCAAGGGGAATTTACAGTAGATGATAACATGATGGAAAGAATGGTATATCCTTTAAACAATGGATATGCATCAATCTATGATGAAGAAACGAACGAATGGGATATTAGTCCCGGTGAACATGAATATACGGTGTGGATTCCAGAAGGGTTATTTAATGAAAAGTATCATTGGAAAGAAATAAGAATTACAAATCATGATAGAAACAACGTGGAATTATCCATTTGGAATAATGAAACGAATCAATATGAAGAAACTGATGATCCGGTTACTATTTTGCAAGGAAATCTTGAAAATTACATTTCTGAATATCACGAAATTAACATGCAAATTAATATAAGCGAAAACATAGATGGTTTGCCTATTAAATTGCCGGCTGTGGAAATGAAGGGAGTGGCACAATGATGATTGAAGTTCGTGAACTAACAAAGAAATTTGGTTCCTTTATCGCGTTAGATCATTTGAATATGACGATTGATGAAGGAGTTGTTTTCGGTTTTGTCGGTGCAAATGGTGCCGGCAAATCCACTACCTTCTCCATTTTAGCTACCTTACTTTCACCAACTTCTGGCGATGCTTTCATTAATGGCAAAAGTGTTGTAAAAGAGCCGGGGGAAGTGCGAAAACAAATCGGATATGTGCCAGACTTTTTTGGTGTCTATGACCAATTGAAAGCTGATGAGTATTTAGATTTTTATGGAGCTTGTTACGGACTTTCCGAAAAGGAGAGGAAAGTGCTTATTCCTCAATTATTAGAGTTGGTGAATTTATCGGATAAACGTTATGAATATGTAGATTTACTATCCCGTGGAATGAAGCAACGACTATGTTTAGCTCGCTCCCTCATCCACGATCCGAAAGTGTTAATTTTAGATGAACCGGCATCAGGATTAGATCCCCGTGCTCGGGTAGAAATGCGAGATATTATTAAGCAATTAAAATCAATGGGAAAAACGATTTTGATTTCATCACATATTTTGCCAGAGCTTGCAGAAATGTGCGATGAAATAGGAGTCATTGATCAAGGTAAGTTAATTGCTCACGGAAATGTGAGTGAGATTCAAGCCCAATTACAAGGAGATAAGCACATTACAATAAAAGTGATCAATGAAATCGATAAAACGGTTGCCTTTTTGGAAGAAGATCCATTTGTTTCATCGATTGAGGTGTTGGATGGAAATGAAAAAGTCACTTTTATTTTTAAAGGTTCTCCGGAAGATCAAGTGAAATTATTGCGTAGAGCAATGGAAGCGGGACTACCTATTTATGCGATGATGGAAGAGGAGAAAGACTTAGAAGATGTCTTTATGGCGATTACGAAGGGAGCGGATGCAAAATGAAAGAAAGTTTATTCAATCCTGTATTAATGAAAGAATTAAAATTACGTTTCCGCTCTTTTAAAAGCTTTTCCGGA
Organism: Lysinibacillus sp.; assembly: GCA_012735355.1. Classification (GTDB taxonomy): domain Bacteria; phylum Bacillota; class Bacilli; order Bacillales_A; family Planococcaceae; genus Ureibacillus. The sequence goes on from JAAYHP010000218.1 coordinate 4,704, forward strand.
TTAATGTTTTACTTATCGGTATTAGTCATTTTTGTTTCAGGTTTTTTACTCGTATTCACTCAATTTTCGGGCTCAGGATTTTTTAAACCGAGCGATAGTTTTGCAATGTTTAGCGTACTTTCATTTTTGCAAATGGGGCTAGTTATGTTCATTACACCAGGGCTAACTGCTGGATCGATTAGTTCGGAGCGGGAAAAACAAACGTTAAATATATTGCTAACGACTACCCAAACGTCTAGTCAAATTATTATAGGTAAGCTTTTGTCATCGGTTGTTTTCCTTATTTTAATGTTAGTGGCAGGACTCCCACTCTATAGTATTGTATTTTTATTCGGTGGCGTTTCACCGGGGCAATTTATTACGACCTTTATATTTTACTTAGTGACTTTGATTGCCATTGGTAGTATCGGTATCATGTTTTCAACCATTACAAAACGTACCATCGTATCGATGATTGCTACTTATGGAGCAATGATTTTTTTAGGTGGAATTACCGCTTTCTTCTTCTTTGTTGGTTTTTCTTTGGAGCAAATGTCGATGAATCAAAGTACAGCAAATTTAACGCCCTTTTCACCGTTTACTTATTTTTGGGCGAGCATTAATCCTGGGGCATTGATGTTGACATTACTATTTCCTGATATGCAAGAAGCGTTAGCTGAAATCGTTGGCATTTCCTTACCTATATGGATTGTCTATTTAATATTTTATATTTTAGTTACAGTATTTTGTTTAACAATCGCAATTCGAAAATTAAGGGCAAATATGAAATCGAATCGATAAGGAGTGAGAGCTATGGATCGTCAAAAAACATTAGTTCAGTATGTAAAGCGAGCAAAAAGAAGCTTAAATATCGAGAAATTACTACCTACATTGCAATATGGGATTTTCCTTGCTCTAGTTTTCAGTTTGGCGATCCTTTTTGTTTCTCGCTTTTTTGTCTTCCCTTATTACGATGAAGTTGCTTTATTTGTTGCGGTAGTAACTATTATTCTCGCTATTATTTACTTTTTATTCACCCATATTCGTATGAAAGATGCATTAAGGAAGCTCGATTCCTTTTATCCTTTCAATGAATTAGTAACAGCTCTTTCGTTAAAACAGAAGGATCATCCGTTAGTCGATTCCATTTTCCAGAAAGCAGAAAAGGAATCAGAAGGAGCATATGAACGTTTTAAAAAGCGTCCGAAACAATATTGGCAACCGAAGGCATTGTTCGGCATTTTAATTACTTCTATTTTGATGGCGGTTCTTTTCCTTTTTCCATCAGAAACTCAACAAGAAGCCCAAGTTGTTGAGAAGGAGCGGGAGATCATTCAGGAATTGGAAAAGGAAGTGTCAGATCTAGAGAAAAAGTTAACATCTAAAGATGTGAAGAAAGAATTACAAGCACTTCGCGAAAAGTTGAAAGAAGTTGAAACTTCTGAAGAAGCATTGCGAGAAGTTGTAAAAAAGCAAAAGGAATTAAAATTGCAAGAACAAAAGCTAATGGAGAAAGACTTAGCTGAGTTGAATGGGCTAACGGAAGAAGAATTAGAAATGCTGAAAGAACTAGGTGAGATACAAGGAACTTTAGTGAAACAAGCAAGTAGTACCCAGTCTAGTTTAAGTAAGCTTGGAAAACCTGTTAGTTTCCAATTGCAAAATGCTATAGCGAAAGAGATGAGCAGTCAATCTAAAAGTTCGCAAAATCAAAATCAAGGTGCTAGCCAAAATAGCGGGCAAAGCCAAAATCAAAGTGGTCAAACTAGTTCTTCCCAAGGAACTAATAGCGGTGGTCAAGGGAACCAAGGGCAAAGTAACAACAATCCAAATCAAAGTGGTTTAAACCAAGGTCAAAGTCAAGGTCAAAGTCAGACTGGCTCTGGAAGTGGTCAAGGGCAAGGAGCAACAGGGAGAGGGCCAGGCCAAGGAAGTGGAGGAGGCCTTGGTTCGAGCGCAGGATTTGGATCAGGTGGTCGAAATCTTCTTTCAGTGCCTAATCGAATGGGTGGTAGCAGTGAGCCGACGATAGATGCAGGGCCACTAGGAGAAGGAGAGTATGCGGCAGAAGAAAAAGGTCCAGTACCGGTGACGAAGGGAACGATTAAACCTTACGAAGAAGTGATTGGCGAATATGAAGAGAGTTATATGGAAAGTTCGGAGCGTTTAAACTTACCGAAAGATTTACAAGAAGTGGTGGAGTCATATTTTACATCGATTCAGTCAGATTGAAGAGGGGGAATGAATGTGTATAGTGAGCAACAATATACGGAAATAGCGGAACAGCTAAAGCAGGTTAGAGAGGAAATTAGCAAGTTTATCGTTGGGCAAGAAGAGGCAATTGAGTATACTCTTTTCTCTATTTTAGCCGACGGGCATGCATTGCTAGAAGGCTTACCGGGTATGGGGAAAACGATGCTAATCCGCACAATTTCAAGGGTGTTAGATTTATCTTTTTCCCGCATACAATTTACACCGGATTTAATGCCTGCAGATATAACAGGGACGAATATTATTGAACGTACGGAAAGCGGCAAACAGCAATTTAAATTCCAACAAGGGCCTATTTTTAGCCAAATGGTGTTAGCGGACGAAATAAATAGGGCAACACCGAAAACACAAAGTGCGCTTTTGGAAGCGATGGGAGAAAAAACGGTAACGGTTTTAGGAGATACGAAACCGATGGCAAGACCATTTTTCGTTTTAGCCACCCAAAACCCGATTGAAATGGAAGGAACATACCCGTTACCGGAAGCACAAATGGACCGATTTTTATGTAAAATTTTAGTGCCTTATCCGAAGAAACAAGAACTAATGGAAATTATGAAGCGAACAACGGGAGCAGAAGAAGTCCAGTTAGAAAAAGTGATGGATACGAAAGCGTTACTAATTGCGCAACAAATGGTAAAAGAAGTGCTAATCGCTGATGAAATGCTAGAATATGCAGTTGATTTAGTTGTAGCGACCCATCCAGAAGGAAAAGATGCTTTGCCGGAAGTAAAGCAATATATCATGTACGGGAGCGGTCCGCGAGGATTACAAAGCATTATTAAGCTGGCGAAGGCGCGGGCAGTTTATCAAGGAAGGTTCCATGTGGCTTTAGCTGATATTAAAGCTGTAGCAAAACCAGCATTGCGTCATCGCCTTCTTTTAAATTACGAAGGGGAAGCTTCTGGTAAGACGACGGATGATATTATTGAAGGAATTTTGAATACGATTCATCAAGGTGTTGGGCAATGATGAATTTCATTTTACCGGATGATTGGATAGCAAAAATTGGTCGCTTGTCAGTAGCCACCTCTTCTAAGTTGCGGGGGCATCATAAAGGTTCCCATCGTTCTCAACGATTTGGCTCATCATTAGATTTCTCTGACTTCCGGGAATATACGTTAGGGGATGATGTCCGTCAAGTAGACTGGAATGTTTATGCTAGGACGGAGAAGTATTTCATTAAACGTTTTTTAGATGAACAAGAAATGCGAGTGCACATTTTGCTTGATTCTTCTCGCTCAATGGGAGAGGAGAAAAAGTGGCTCTTTGCAAGGCAAATTGTTGCTAGCCTCGGACTTATGGTATTAAGTCGGGATGATCGGCTTTCCTTTTCTTCTTTAGAGGAAGATATCCATTTTAGAAGAAAAGGAGCAACTTATCGTAAATCCTTTTTGCAAGTTGTTTCAAAAATGGAAGAGGCAACTTACAAAGGTAGTTTTGCTCGAAACGGCTTAAAAGCCATGCCGAAAGATAGTACTGTCTTTTTTGTTGTGACTGACGGGCTTGAACCAATACCCGAGTGGGAACAATTTTTCAGGAAACTTCCTCGTTTTGCGGGGGATATACGTTGCATTCAAATTGTGACGGAAGAAGAGTTGAATCCGAAATATACGGGAGATGTTCGACTGATTGATTCAGAAAGCGATAAAGATTTAAACATTTCGATTTCGAATCGGGTGCTAGAGAATTACAAGGAAGAACGACATCAACATGAAACTGCTTTTCAAGCTATTTGTAGTCGATTTGGTGTAAAGAATATCCAGTTAGTTGTTGAAGATGGGATAAAACACGCTATCTTCCATAAATTATTGATGAATCGTTGGGTACAGTGAGGTGATACGCATTGGGATTTAGCAATTTCAGCATGCTAGTGACATTGATTTTTCCACTAGCAGTTCTTCTATATTATTTCTTCCGAAAGAAATATAAAGATAAAGAAGTATCTTCAACTCTGTTTTGGGAAGAAGTGATGCAAGAAACCCGGGTATCACCTTACTTAAAACATTTGCAAAGAAATGCCCTTTTTTATTTACAAATGTTAGCACTCCTTCTTTTTGTTTTTGCATTAATGAACCCATATATCAAGACGAAGGAAGTTGGCGGAAACCAATTGATATGGATAGTAGATACGTCAGCATCAATGCTTGCAGGGAAAGAAATGTCTACTTTTGAAAAGCATAAAGAAGAAATGAAATCCCTTGTTGCAGAGGTTGGTGAAAGACCGCTAACAATCATTACGACAGGCAGTGAACCGAAAACAGTCCTTCGCCAAGAAACGAATGTACAAAGGATTCAAAAAACGATCGATGAATTGGCGATTACTTATGAAGAAGAACATTTAACAAAGGCTCTCGACATGGCGAATGCCTATATCGGAGATAAGCCGACAACGATTTATTTATTTACCGATGCAGTTTCCCGTTCCCAATTACCGATCGAAAGAGAAAATGTAAAGTGGATTGTAAAAGGAGCTGATACGGGGCTTGAAAATATTGCGATTACTCGATTTGCTGCAACTAATATAGGGAATGAAACGATCGCGTTAATTCAACTAAAAAATGAAACAAACAAAAATCAAACGGTTCAACTTTCCCTTTTAAATGATGAAGGGGAACAACTATTAAATAAAACGATTACTTTAAAAGCTCAGGAAGAATTAACGAACACATTTGAAGCGTTACCGAACCTAGATGTACTGACTGCTACGATTAAGGTAAAGGATGATTACAAAGCGGATAATACAATGATGGCAATCGTTGGTAGCAACCCTTTTGAGGTAGCGATTGGCCAAGATATGCATAAGTTAGTTCAAACTGGGTTTCAATCGTTAGGGACAGATGTGAAAATTGTGCCTGAAACTCAATTGAAGTTATTGAAGGAATCCATCGTAGTAACAAATCAAGCAGAATTGCTAGAACAAAAGGAACCGATTGTATTAATCGGTAGGGATGATGAACTTGAAAAAGAAGTAAATGGTTTTGTAGAAGTTTCGCAAGATGAATTATTTGCTTTTAGCTCTTTAAAAGACGTGTATGTAAGAGCGGTGTATCCTCCATTTGATGGGTTTCAAACGATTGCAATGGTTGGTGAAGAACCTTTTATTCAGCGCTCTCCAAAAGGGGATATCGTAATTTTAGCAGATATTCAGTCGACAGATTGGCCGTTACATCCCTCTTTCCCACTATTTTTATGGAGCATTCAAAATGAACTAGTGGAAGGGAAAACATCTTTAGGTGTATTTAGTCCAAATGAACAGAGGGCTGTTTCGTTAGTGGCTGGAGATTGGTCCATTTATACAGCAGAAGGGGATTACATATCTTCTTTTGAAAATGCTCAAGAGTTTCAAGCGCCTTCAAAGCCAGGATTGTATGTTGTTCGCTCTGAAAATGAAGTAAAACCTTTTATTGTACAACTACCACAAAAAGAACGAACAATTGAAGAGGGAACGAGTTTTGAATTAGGAAAGATTTCAATAGGCGAAGAAGAAATTGCGAATCAGTCTATTGCAAAATGGATTGCTTTAGTCATTTTAATCATTTTAGTTGTAGAGTGGGAGGTGCAAAGAAGACGTGGATTTGCGAATTGATTATCCGTTTGTTTTGCTTTTGCTCATACCGCTCTTAACTTATCTTTTTTGGACGTGGTGGAGACATAAATCGATATTGAAAAAAGGTCATTTCATTGTTTTCTTTATTCGTGCCATGACGATTGTGATGCTTATTTTTGCCGTAGCATCTCCTTATTTATTACTGCCGGTGAAGGAAGAACAAATTTTATTTTTATTGGACCGTTCTGCTTCAATGGAAGGTACTGAGGAGGAAGCGGTAAGATTTATTGAAGAAAGTTTGCAAGGGAAGAAAGAACACCAGTCAGTTGGAATTTACTCTTTTGCATCAAACGTTCAAACGGAAGCGATATTATCCGATTCGTTAGAGCGGGTTCCTAATTTTAGTGAAATGATTCATAAAGATGAAACAAACATAGAACAAGCTTTACAACTAGCTACTGGAATTGTAGATAAAGAAAAAGCAACCCGCATCGTTTTAATGACAGATGGTTTACAAACGAGGGGAGAAGTATTTGAAAGCATTACGAAAATGGCTGGTACTAACATATCAGTAGATGTCGTGCCATTAAGTAAAGGAATTAACTTCGATGTATCTATTCGGAGTTTTACAACGCCGCAAGTAGCTTATCGCGGAGAAGACCAGCAACTTGTTATTGAGTTGGAGGCAACAAAGGGAACCGTTGGAGAGCTGTACTTATATGAAAATGACCGGTTGATTTTTAAAGAAGGAATACAGCTAGAGGAAGGGAAAAATGTATTTTCATATCGTCATAAAGGAAATCAAGAAGGGTTAGTAAAATATGAGGCTCTTATTCAAACGGAGGAAGATGCTATTTTAGAAAATAATAAATTGACGAGTGTAACGATGGTTCAAAGCACGCCAAGATTGCTTATTGTAAGCAATCGGGAAGGTGGTTCTCCCATTGGGAAAATTTTAGATTCAAGTTCTATTCAATTCGATGAAGTAACTGCGGAATTATTACCGAGTTCCTTATCCTCTATTTTGCAATATAACGCGATCATCTTTGACAATGTGCCAGGACATCTTGTAGGGGAAGCGAAAATGGGTGTCATTGAGCAAGCGGTGAAAAACTTTGGTGTCGGTTTCATGATGGTTGGTGGTGAGAATAGTTACGGTCTCGGTGGTTATTTTAAAACGCCCATTGAAAGGTTACTACCTGTAGAAATGGAAGTACAAGGGAAACATCAATTGCCATCATTAGGACTTGTCATTGTGCTCGATCGCTCAGGAAGTATGTTCGGTTCAAAAATAGAATTAGCGAAAGAAGCGGCGGTACGATCTGTTGAATTGCTTCGAGATGGAGATACCTTTGGATTTATTGCTTTTGATAGTGAGCCGTGGGAAATTATCGAGACAAAACCGTTAGAAAATAGAGAAGAAGCGATAGATACCATTTTATCTGTGCCTCCAGGAGGGGGAACTGAAATTTATTCATCTCTTGCAATGGCCTATGCCAATTTAGCAGATTTAAAATTGCAACGAAAGCATATTATTTTATTGACAGACGGGCAGTCGGCGACAAGAAGCAATTATGAAGAATTAATTGAAACTGGAAAAGGTAATATGATTACTTTATCTACCGTTGCGATAGGTAGTGATGCGGATCGCAACCTATTAGAAATGTTGAGCACGTTAGCTGGAGGAAGATATTATGAAGTGATGGATGAGACGACTATACCTGCGATTTTATCGAGGGAAACAGCGATGATTTCCAGAACTTATATAGAGGATAATCCTTTTTATCCAATCATTTATCAATCAGAAGGTTGGAATGCCCTGTTTGAAGAAGGTGTTCCGCTGATGAATGCATATATTGCTACAACACCAAAAGCAACCGCGAAAGTCATTGCAGAAAGTGAAAAGGAAGATCCCGTTCTTACTGAGTGGCAATACGGTTTAGGGCGCACAATTGCCTTTACTTCCGATTCAACGGGAGCATGGACAGGGGATTGGGCCCGTTGGAAAGAGTGGGCTAATTTCTGGCATACTTCAGTATCTCGATTGTTGCCGAAATATAATGAAATTGCTTATGATATTCGCTTAAATGCAGATGGAACATTCGTTATTACCGATCCAACAAATGAAGCGACATTTTTAGATGTGGCAGTTGTTGATGAATTAGGAAATGAATTGGAAGTTAGTTTAGAGCCAATTTCAGCTAGCAAAGTACGGGCTGTTGTTGATGCGAGTCCTGGCCTTGTATTTTTCCGTATTTCGAAAGATGACGAGGTTTATCAGGCAGGATTAACGGTTCCTTATAGCGCCGAATACGAGCTTGCGCCACCAAACGAGAAATTGCTTGCTAATATCGCAGAAAGTACTGGTGGAAAAGTGATTGAAGAGCCAGAAGAAGCGTTTCGCGAGTTTACAGAAAGAGGAGCAACGCGTCAAAGTATTTCTGTAATCCTTCTGTTTGTGAGTTTATTGCTCTTCTTTATTGATATTACGATTAGAAGATTTGGTTGGGGCTTTTTAAAACAAGTTGGGAAGTCGAGAAAAGCGATTGTAAAGAAAGATATTGTAGAGGAAGAAACGAATGTCGCTCAAATACTCAAAGGCATGAAGAAGAAATAGTATAGAATTGTATGAAAATAATAATCGTTGATTTAGGTTACGGGCGGCTTTGTTACTGTCCCTTCGTTTTCGTCACAGATAAATTGCGACTAAGCGTGTGCAACAGGGGCGCGCACCGCCCTTCACTCAAATCAACGTATTAATTTTTTCTCATTTTAAATGCATCTCTACTATTTATACTTTCCGTTTCAAACAAGCCTTAATAATATAAATTGTGTTATAATGTAGCTACGAAAAACGGAAGGTAGAAGGAGAGGAAATAGTTGACGTACCAAGCATTTTATCGTGTTTATAGACCGCAAAGCTTTCGTGAAATGTCAGGTCAAACCCACGTAAAAAGAACGCTTCAAAATGCTCTCCTAGCAAATAAAACAACCCATGCGTACCTATTCTCTGGCCCTCGGGGTACAGGTAAAACGAGTACCGCAAAGATTTTTGCTAAAGCATTAAATTGTGAGAAAGCTCCAACAAATGAACCGTGCAACGAATGCTCCACTTGCCGAAGCATAACGGAAGGCTCTCACCCCGATGTCATCGAATTCGATGCTGCATCCAATTCTCGGGTGGAAGAAATTCGTGACATCATTGAAAAGGTAAGATTTGCTCCAGCAGATGCTCGATTTAAAGTGTATATTATCGATGAAGTGCATATGCTTTCTACGAGCGCATTTAATGCATTACTTAAAACGCTGGAAGAACCACCGCCTCATGCGGTATTTATTTTAGCTACGACGGAACCACATAAATTACCAGCAACGATTATTTCCCGATGTCAACGTTTCGATTTTAAACGCCTTTCATCCCATGATATTGTGGAACGAATGAAAGTCGTGTTGGAAGATATCGATTTACCTTACGATGAACAGGCATTAAAAGTCATTGCTCAAGCGGCAAGCGGTGGAATGCGGGATGCTTTAAGTTTATTAGATCAAATCGTATCTTTTAGTGGCGAACAGTTAACGCTAGAAAATGCTCTTTTAGTAAGTGGCTCCATTAGCCAAGACGTTTTTTATGATTTAGCTATTTCCTTAAAAGAAAAAGATATAGCAAAAGTGCTTTCCTTATTGGAAGAACTTATTGCAGACGGAAAAGATCCCCTTCGTTTATCGGAGGATTTAATCACCTTTTTCCGAGATTTATTATTGTTACAAACGGATAGCGAGTTAGATGAATTATTAGAGCTTGTGACACCGGAAGAAAAGTTTGTTGAATTGTCCCGTGAGTTTTCCGCCGATACCCTTTACGGATATATCGATATACTATCTAAGACGCAGCAAGATATGCGATTTTCTCACCATACGAAAGTATATTTAGAAACGGCTCTGTTAAAAATGAGCCAGTCGAAAAATGCGGTAACGGGAGCAATTGATCCTGCATTAAATAATAAAGTGGCTCAACTAGAAAGCATTATATTCCAATTAAAAGAACAAATTCAAAATGGTGCAATGCAAACGATCAACCAAGCTCCAAAAGAAGCAACTAGTCGTCCTAGAGCGATTTCTTCAAAAGGTTATAAAGTCCAGGAAGGTAGAATAAAAGAAGTTCTAAAGGACGCAACAAAAAAGGATATTTTGCAAATAAAAAATGCTTGGTTACCTGTATTAAATCAACTTCAAAAGTCACAATCGGCGCTTTTTGCAGAGGCTGAACCCGTTGCAGCATCTTCTAGTGCATTTGTGATAAAATTCAAGTATGATATACATTGTCAAATGGTTGCTGAAAACAGAGATCTAATATCAATCCTTTCTCAAACTTTTTTCCAACAAACAGGAAGTAATTATGAAATTTTATGTATCCCAGAAAGTCAATGGACTGTACTAAGGGAAAACTTTATTCGTGAAAATGGTTTACACAAAAAAGATCAACAAGAAGGGAATATGGTTCAGGAACAAATCCCAGAAGCACCGTATATAGAAGATGCGAAGGAAATAGAGTCGGAAGATCCGCTCGTTGTAGAAGCGGAAAAAATGTTTGGAAAAGATTTTGTTGAAATAGTGGAAGATTGATGTTTTTCAGCGCAAAATTTAAATGAATGTAAATGAGGAGGACGTTTTTATGCGTGGAATGGGCAATATGCAAAGCATGATGAAAAAAATGCAAAAAATGCAAAAGGAAATGTTACAAGCACAGGAAGAATTAAATGCAAAAGAATTTGAAGGTACCGCTGGCGGTGGCATGGTGAAAGTTGTTGTCAATGGCGAGCGAAAAGTGCTTGATGTAGAGTTAGATCCATCTGTAGTTGATCCTGAAGATGTAGATATGTTACAAGATTTAATTATCGTTGCAACGAATGAAGCATTGAAAAAAGTGGAAGAAGAAACTGCATCGACAATGGGCAAATTCACTCAAGGCTTAAACCTTCCATTTTAGGAGGTCCTTTTTAAATGTACTACCCTGAACCAATATCAAAGCTCATTGATAGTTTCATGAAATTGCCAGGTATCGGTCCGAAAACTGCGGCTCGACTGTCATTTTTCGTTTTAACGATGAAAGAAGATGCGGTATTGTCTTTTGCGAAGGCGCTAGTCGATGCAAAGCGAAATTTAACGTATTGTTCCGTTTGTGGGCATATTACCGACGTGGATCCTTGCCAAATATGTTCCGATCAAACGAGGGATCCTTCCACAATTTGTGTTGTGCAAGATCCGAAAGATGTTATTGCGATGGAAAAAATGAAAGATTATCATGGTTTATACCACGTACTGCATGGAGCCATCTCTCCGATGGATGGAGTTGGACCTGAAGACATCAATGTAGCTTCATTA
>JAAYHP010000219.1 GCA_012735355.1 Lysinibacillus sp.
AAACAGGACCAATACTATTCTGCAAAAGCATACTAAGATGTGAATCGGAGCGGGAAATCCGTACGATTCATAAATTCAAAAGAGAAAGGATGGTGAAAGAAGTGAAAGATTTGGGTATTATAGTCGGCAATGATGTGAATGACGCCTCTTGCCTGTCGATTTGTCAATGGGCAGGATGGACTTTTACTCACAATCATTGTTAGACTATTATCCAAAGCCTTCTTAGATTATAACTAGAAATAAAAATGTTATGGTACAAGTTAATACATAACTTGTACCATAACATCCTAATCCGGATAAGCCGGAACCAATGGTAAATATTTTCCCCATTGTGAGTTTGAACAATGAATAAAAAGTCCTGTCGTGTTTTTTTGAAGAGCCCGACAGGGCTTTTTTTGAGGCGACGCTAATTAGAGGAATACCTTCTTTTAACAGTGTGGGAGTGGTATTTATGTTTGTCTCCGTAGTAATACCAACGCATAACAAAGCAAAAAGATTGGAGTTAACCCTTCTAAGTTTGAGTTTGACAAAACAACGGTACCCTTCTAATAAATTTGAGGTAATTGTTGTGGATGATGGTTCGTCGGATAATACAAAGAATGTTGTCGCAGAATTTATTAATAAACAAGTTATTGATATTAAATATTTTTACCAGGAGAATAAGGGAAGGGCTGCAGCAAGGAATAATGGTATTAAGCAGGCAAAAGGTGAAGTAATCATTTTTTTAGACGATGATCGTTTGGTAGAAAATTCTTTTATTGATCAGCATATCAAATTTTTCAAGGGTAGAACGAATAAAAATATTGCCGTATTGGGTAAACGGATGAATCTTTATATATCACGTATTGATGAGGATTTTGGAGAAATTAAAAAAAATGTTGAGAAAGACATTAGACAGATCTTTAAAAAAGGTCGTGAAGAATATTATTGGCGTAAAACGAAAAAAGTTTTTCAGATGCCGGCAATAAGCTGGATTGCGTTCACAACGGGAAATGTATCTATATCAAAGAAAGTACTGTTTGATGCCGGTTTGTTTAATGAAAGTTTTCAAGGATGGGGGTTAGAAGACACGGAGTTGGGATTTCGTCTTTGGAAAAATAATACGTTATTTATAAGCAATGAAAAAGCAGTTAACTACCATATAGAACATCCACGAGACCTTGACAAAAGAAAAGAAGAAGAAACGAGAAACCATGAACTTTTTTATTGTTTACATCCCGAGCTTCCGGTAAAACTCTTTCGTAAATATGTTTATGGGGAGATAAGTTTAGAAAATTTCAATATAGCGATAAGCGGTGAAGGTAATCTTTGTGGTGAAGGCGAGACTTTTTATAAAAAGGGCAATATTTTAGGGTAAATATTGTAAAACAAAGAAATTGCATTTGACCACAATATATGGTTTGTGGTTGTAAAGGAATCAAAAATGAAAAATAAAGTTTCTATTAAAAGGTTAAATTTATTAATTTCAAAACGGTGTAATTTACATTGTAGGATGTGCGACTATAGGTTGGGGTCTTTATTTACCAAAGAACTTACAATCGACCAAATAAAAGATTTAATACATGATGCTGTTGATTTAGGATTGGAACAGCTTGAACTATCGGGTGGGGAACCTATGTTGTACAAGGATATATATAAAGTCATCGAATATGGGAAATCTTTCGGATTAAAAATTATGATGATGACCAACGGCGTTTTAATAGGGGAAGACGAGGTGGAAAAGTTAGTTTTTTCCGGATTACAAGGAGTAGTTATTTCTTTAGAAGGATTTGAAGAAATTAATGATAAAATAAGAGGTCTTGGTAATTATGAGAAAGCAATTAATGCTATTAAAGGATTTCAAAAACAAAAGAAACATATGGATTTCATCAAAGTAGGAATAACTATTTCCCAATATAATTATAGGCAGTTATTCAGTTTCACCAAGTATTTATTTGAAAAATTGGGTATAAGTTGTTTTTCGTATAATCCGTTTAATAAAGAAATGCTTCATAAAGCCAATTTTTTAAAACGCGAAGAAGAATTTATTATTCCCCCTGATTCTCTGTCAGAGCTTGAAGAGGAAATAGAGAAGATAATTGACTATTCAAAAAGTGTAAATTTAGACATCCCAAATACTAATTTTTTAAGAAAAATACCCAACTATTTTACCAATGAAGTTGTAGTTCCGGAAAGAGGTTGTACTGTTCCTTTAAATGGATGTTCCGTTGATGCGAGTGGAAAAGTATATGCTTGTTGGGGAGAGCCGGTTGTTACAGGAGATTTAACCGAAACATCATTACAAAATATAATAAATTCTGCTAAATACCAAACACAATGTGAGCGTGCTCTTAAAAGATTGTGGCGGGGATGTTTAACTGCTTGTTATACAGATATACATTAAATAGATAGATGTATGATAAAAGGAATAATGATAATATGAAAATTTTGTTATTTACAACAAATACAAATAATTCCAGTTGCCCTCCGTTGGGTTTGTTTAGTATCGCAACTTATTTTCAAAATAAATTCCCGGATTTGGGCATTGAATTTTCTATTAAAGCCTTTAAGTCCTTTAATGCTTTTCAAATTTTGAAATTGGTAGCGAGGGAAAAACCAGATCTAATAGGGATTGGAAC
>JAAYHP010000028.1 GCA_012735355.1 Lysinibacillus sp.
GTTTGGGCTTGAATTAAAGCATTTTGACCTGTCGTCGCATCAAGGGCAAGCAACACTTCATGTGGAGCATTTGGAATTTCACGAGAAATCACACGATGCACTTTTTCCAACTCTTTCATTAAGTTCACCTTATTTTGTAGGCGGCCTGCTGTGTCACAAATTAACACATCCACACCGCGTTTTTTCGCCGCATTAATCGCATCGAAAATCACCGCCGCTGGATCTGAACCTTCCGATTGTTTTACTACTTCACAACCAACTCTATCTCCCCATACTTGAAGTTGCTCAATGGCTCCGGCACGGAACGTATCGCCTGCAGCAAGCATGACCGTTTTTCCTTGATTTTTTAGGCGGTTTGCCAGTTTCCCAATCGTTGTTGTTTTCCCAACACCGTTTACACCTACGAATAGTATAACCGTCAATTCACCTTTTGGTTGGATGTTAAGTTCGGCAATATTTTCTTCTCCTTTTTCGTATATTTCAACTAATTTTTCACAAATGATTTCTTGAATGCCTTCAGTATCTTTAATATTTTTCCGTTGCACTTCAAAACGCAGTTCATCCATTAATTCCATGACTGTTTCAAAGCCAACATCCGCTTGTAACAATACTTCTTCCAGCTCTTCAAAGAAATCTTCGTCCACTTTGCGATAGCGGGCAATTAAGTCGTTTACTTTTGAAGTAAAGGTATCTCGAGTCTTAGCTAGACCTGCTTTAAATTTTTGAGTAATTGACCATGCGGAAGGTTTCTTTTCTTCCTCTTTTTGTTCTTCTTTCTCGACTTCTATCTCATGACTTTCCTCAACTTCTTCTACGGATTCCTCCACTTTTTCAACAGATTCCTTTACCTCTTCAATTTCGTCTACCTTAACTTCAGCATCAGATTCTGTTACAACTTCATTTACGGTATCTACAGCTACATTTTCTGTATGTTCAACTTCTTCTAAAGCCTCTTCTTTCGTTTCATCCACCGTTTCTTGCTGCAACTTTTCTTCTGATTTTCCACTTAACTTTTCCTTCAATCGTTTAAAAAAGCTCATCATTAATCGCTCCTTTGTCCTACAAGTACTGCTTCTTCTTCTAATTTTACCGACACAAGTTTCGACACACCTGACTCTTGCATCGTAATACCATATAACACATCGGCACCTTCCATCGTTCCTTTTCGATGGGTAATGACAATAAACTGAGTATCGCTGCTTAATTTTCTTAAATAAGCGCTATATCTTTCAACGTTTGCTTCATCTAACGCGGCTTCTACTTCGTCTAAAATAACGAAAGGTACTGGTCGTGTATTTAAAATCGCAAACAATAAGGCGATAGCCGTTAAAGCTCGTTCACCACCAGAAAGTAGACTTAAGCTTTGCAATTTTTTCCCTGGAGGTTGGGCAACAATTTCAATCCCTGTTTCGAGTAAATTATCCGGTTCTAGCAAAATTAAATCGGCATGACCACCACCAAATAGTTCACGGAACACTTCTCGGAATTGTTGTTGAATCATGTCAAAGGACTCTTTAAAACGAGTGGACATTTCTTCATCCATTTCTTTAATCGTTTCATTTAACGTATCATGGGCTTCCACTAAGTCGTTCCTTTGCTCCGTTAAAAATGTATGACGTTCTAATACCCGTTCATACTCTTCAATGGCAGTTAAGTTCACCGGTCCTAGTTCTTCAATGGATTGTTTTAGAAGTTTCACTTTTTTACGAATTTCTTCTACATCCTCTAGTTCAATGGCAACTTCCACCGCTTCTTCACAATCCATTTCGTATTCTTCCAGTAAAACCGTATTTAACCGATTCATCTCAAATTCGATTCGGCTCTTTTTTACATCCATAGAACGCAATTGTTCTAAAAATCCTTTATGAATTCTTTGCAATTCTTTTAATCGTTCATCGAACTCGGAAAGTTGCTGTTGATATTCAGCACGTTTCAATCGATTTTCTTGGATCGTTAAAGTATAGTTTTCTCGTTTTTCTATCCATTGATGAACAGCTTGCTCAATTTCTTCTTCCGTCAAATTATTTTCTTCATCGTTTTGAATCCATTCGATTTCTTTTGTAATAGATTCAATTTGCTCTAAAACTTTCGAACGTTTTAACGCAATATCGGCAGTTTGAATTTGAAGTTGGTTCAATTGTTCCTGCATTACTGCCAGTGCAGAACGTTTCTCTGCAGACTGTTCACGAAGTAAGTCCTTTTCCGTTTCGCTTCGAATCTTCAATTGGGACAATTGATCTACCTTGTCATTGACAATTTGTAAATCATTTTTAAGTTGTACAAGGCGCTCTTCAGCTTGTCTCTTTTGTTCTAGGAGAGATTCTCTTCTTGACTATGCAGAAAATTTTTCTGATGAAGTTAGGCTAACTGTACTTTGCAAGTTTTTCTCTTCTAATTCCAACTCAACAAATTTCGTCTGAAGCTCCATTTCTTTTTTGCGCAACTCTTCGCTTTGTAACTTTAACGTTTCCACTTGATTACGCAAGTTCGTTAAATCTTCTTTTTCCTTTCTAACGGCCTTTTCCGCCTGTAAAATGGAATTTTCGATGTGAGATAAATTTGCTGTTAATTGTTCCAACTCAGCTCTTTTAGTAAATAAAGAGTTTTGCTGTTTTGTCGATCCTCCTGTAAGTGAACCACCGGCATTAACAATGTCTCCATCTAATGTAACAACCCGATATTTATAGCCGCAAAGTCTCGCAATCTGGCTTGCTCCTTCAAGGCTGGATGCGACAAGGACATTGCCGAGCAAATATTCTACAATTCCCCGATGCTGTTCATCAAAATCTACTAATTCATAAGCAAAACGAATAAAGTCTGGATGATTGATTGCTTGTCCTATTTGAGATGCTAATAGTTTGCGAGATTTCATGACAGATTTCGGCAAGAATGTCGCTCTCCCAGCTCTCTTTGCTTTTAACCAACCAATCGCTTTTTGCGCATCTTGTTCTGTCGTTGTAACGATATGTTGAGTTGCTGCTCCTAAAGCGGTTTCAATCGCTTTTGAATACTTGCCTTCTACTTTCAACAGTTCAGCAACTGCCCCTTCAATGCCTTTCAACTCTCCACTTTCACGAGCGAGTAAAATTTCCTTTACCCCTTGATAGAAACCTGAAAAGTCCGATTGTAATTCCTCTAACGCTTCCTTTCTAGATTTCAATTGTTGGTGATGTTGGTAGGCTTGATACAACATTTGCTGCTTTTCATCAAAAGAAGAAGAAGTAATCTTCAATTGACGTTGCAATAAATCATGTTGCTCTATCAAATCTTTTAATTGTGCTCTAATATGCTCTAGCTGAAGTGCTAATTCACTTTTCTTCTTCGTAACGTCTTGTAATTTTTTTAACATTTCTTCCGAGCGGTCATTCATTCGCTCTTCCGTCTCTTCATGCTGAGCTAATTGTTGTTCAATATGCTTTAACTCATTTTTTGTCGCAGCTTCTTCATTCAATAGATCAATATAAAGGTTTTTCGCTTCTTCAATCTGTTGCTCAATTTCAGTTACAGAGCTATTGATTGTCATGTCTAGCTGTTTAATTTCTGCCTTTAGCTTTTGGATTTCTTTTTTCTTAATTTCATACTGCTGTTTGTTTTCTTCTTCACTATTAGCAAGGGCAGCTTCTTCTTCCTTCGCTTCTTTCAGCGCAAGTTGCAATTGGTTTAACTGCTTTTCAGCATTGGAACGCTTTTCTTGCATTAGCGCTTTGCGCCCTTCCCACCGCTCCACTTCTGCACTTGCTTCCACTAGCTGTTCTTGAGCAACATCAATCAAGCTATCGATTTGATTCATTTTTTCACGAAGTTCATCCACTTTCGATTCTAACTTCGTAATTTCCAACGATTGTTGTTGTTCTTGCTTTTCTAAATTGTCATGTTCTTCCTTCACGACAATTAATTCATCTTCGTGTTTTTTTAAATCATGGATGATCAAGGAAATTTCTGATTCCTTTAACTCCTCTGACATATGAAGATAGTCTTTCGCTACAGAGCTTTGAATTTTCAAAGGTTCTAAACGACTATCTAATTCATGTAATATATCTAAAACTCGATTTAAGTTATCATCGGTTTCTGCTAGTTTTTGTTCTGCTTTCTTTTTGCGCAGTTTATATTTTAAAATACCTGCTGCTTCTTCAAAAATCGTTCTCCGCTCATCCGGCCGGCTATTTAAAATTTCGTCCACTCGACCTTGAGAGATGATAGAAAAGGCTTCTTTTCCTATTCCAGAATCCATAAATAAATCAGTAATATCCTTCAGGCGACAATGTTGATTATTTAATAAATATTCGCTTTCTCCCGAACGATAAACCCGTCTCGTGACGCTAATTTCCGTATAAGGAACACCGACTTCTTCATCTTCATTGTTCAAAATTAACGTTACTTCAGCAAAGTTTAAAGGTTTTCTAGAAGCACTTCCGGCAAAAATGACATCTTCCATTTTGGAACCGCGCAAACTTTTCGCCGACTGTTCCCCTAACACCCAACGAATGGCGTCCGTCACGTTACTTTTCCCGCTACCATTTGGTCCAACAACAGCAGTTACTCCAGGGACAAAATCGATACCGATACGATCTGCGAAAGATTTAAAGCCTACTACTTCAAGTCGTTTAAGGAACATGTTACTCCTCCTTATGCAAGGACTGATTTAACGTCACCATCGCATTTTGAGCGGCTTGTTGTTCAGCCTCTTTCTTCGATTTTCCCCGACCAATACCTAATTCTTTACCATTCAGTAATACTCGGGATACAAACGTTCGGTTATGAGCAGGTCCTTTTTCATCGATAATTTCATAATTTAATACACCCGTGTTTGATTGTTGAACCATTTCTTGCAATTGACTTTTAAAATCCATCACATGCGAAAAAGCACCGACTTCAACTTTAGGGAATACAACCCTTTGTAAAAATTGAACGACTGCCTCTAACCCTTGATCTAAATAAAGGGCACCGATAAAAGATTCAAACACATCTGCAAGCAGTGCGGGGCGTTCTCTCCCTCCAGTTAATTCCTCTCCCTTTCCAAGAAGAACGTACTTGCCGAAATTTAATTCATTGGCAAAGATTACGAGAGAAGGTTCACATACGATGGAAGCACGCAACTTTGTCAATTCTCCTTCACTCATATGCGGGTATCTTTCAAATAAATATTTAGATACAGATAGTTCAAGTACCGCGGCACCTAAAAACTCCAGTCGTTCATTATCAACAAAAAGTTTTCTGCGATGCTCATTCACATAGGATGAATGGGTAAAAGCTTGATAAAGCAAATTTTTATTTTTGAAAAATATGTTTAATTCTTCTTCGAGCAGTTCAAACTGTTGTCTTACTTTTTCAGGAAACACTCCATTTTTTTGATGATTATTTTTTCTTTTTAACGCCATGAACAATCTGCCTTCCTATTCAATTTTCACGTAAAGTATATTTCTTTTTATTCGAAGGAGTAAAGATACGAGGACAAAAAATTTATCCTAATATCTTTACATCGAATACTCAATTACTCTATATTATAACCCAACTTAACGGTGAGTTTATTCATTTTAACATAGAGACAATGAAAAGAGGCACCCAACAACAACCTTTTGTGCGGGATGTGCCTCTTTTTAATTAGTTTAATTTACTTTCGATATACTTGATGGCATCGCCAACAGTTACGATTTTTTCTGCATCTTCATCAGAAATTTCCATATCGAATTCGTCTTCAAGTTCCATTACTAATTCAACAACGTCTAATGAATCTGCGCCTAAATCTTCACGGAAAGAAGCTTCTTCTTTAACTTCGCTTTCGTCAACGCCAAGACGGTCAACGATTACTTTCGTTACGCGTTCTAATACTGTGCTCATGCAGGTCACCTCCCCTCAAATAGTATACATAAAAGTTCTATCTGTTCAAAGAGTCTTTCAATAACTCAAAGTTAACAATTTTCAATGTTGTTATACTCCGGATTACATTGCGATGCCACCGTCAACATGCAATACTTGTCCAGTAATATATTCAGCATCGTCAGAAGCTAAAAATACAACAGCTTTCGCTACATTTTCAGGTTTTCCTAGTTTCGCTAATGGAATTTGAGAAAGCATCGCTTCTTTTATGTCTTCAGGAAGCGCATCCGTCATTTCTGTCGTAATAAATCCTGGTGCTACGGCGTTTACTAATATATTGCGAGATGCTAACTCTCTAGCAGAAGTTTTCGTTAAACCGATAACCCCTGCCTTTGCTGCTGTATAGTTTGCTTGACCAGCATTCCCAATCACACCTACAACGGAAGCAATCTTAATAATGCGTCCAGCACGTTGTTTCATCATTTGACGAGTAACTGCTTTCGTACATAAAAACACCCCTTTTAAGTTCGTATTTATGACGTCATCCCACTCGTCTTCCTTCATGCGCATTAATAAATTGTCACGAGTGATTCCTGCATTATTTACAAGAATATCGATGGAACCGAACTCATCCAGTGCACTTTTCATTAAATTTTGTACTGAATCATTATCCGCGACATTTGCTTGAACTGCAATAGCTTTTGACCCGATTTTTGAAATTTCTTCTACCACTTCTTGGGCTTTTGCTTCGCTGCCGCTATAGTTAACAACTACATTGGCACCTTCTTTTGCCAGTTCCAAAGCAATCGCTCGACCAATTCCTCTTGAAGCGCCGGTTACAACGGCAGTTTTACCATCTAATTTTCCCAATTGTTTCACCCCTTCAATGCATTTACAACTTCATCCAATGTAGCATTATCATATACGCAGTAAGTTTTTACAGAACGATCCACTTTTTTTACAAGCCCAGATAATACCTTCCCTGGTCCACATTCAATAAACGTCGTAACGCCTAATTCAAGCATTTTGCGAACGTCTTGTTCCCATTGAACAGGGCTATATACTTGTTCAATCATTTCTTTTTTAATGGCATCTACATCTTCAAGTACATCTGCGTTAACATTACTAATAATCGGTATAGTCGGTTTCGAAATTTCGACCTTTTCAATTTCAATTGCTAATTTTTCCGCCGCTTCTCTCATTAATTCCGAATGGAACGGTCCGCTTACTACGAGAGGAATAGCCCTTTTGGCACCTTTTTCTTTCGCCAAAACAGAAGCCTTTTCCACCCCTTCTTTCGTTCCTGAAATAACGATTTGACCTGGACAGTTTAAGTTTGCAAGTTGCACTAAATCCCCATTAGTCGTTACTTCATCGCATACTTCCTTTAATAAATCTACATCCATTCCTAAAATCGCAGCCATCGCACCTTGACCTGCTGGTACCGCCTCATTCATATAAAGGCCTCGTTTATGAACGATTTTTACAGCATCTTCAAAAGTGAGTGAACTAGCAATCACAAAGGAACCGTATTCTCCTAAAGAGTGTCCTGCGGTGTAGTCAGGAGTGATGCCTGCCTCCATTAATTTTGAAGCGATCATGACACCAGTTGTAAGCAATGCTGGTTGAGCATTGTAAGTTAATGTTAATTCCTCTTGTGGACCTTCTAACATTAATTTGGAAAGTTCAAATCCGAGGGAAGCATCTGCCTGTTCATAAAAGGCTTTGCTCTGTGCATCATTTTCGACGAACTCAGCTCCCATACCTACCGTTTGGGAACCTTGTCCAGGAAAAATAAACGCTAATTTCGACATTTGTCGTCTCCTTTTCTACCTATTGTTCTTTCTGACTTTCTAATATCGCTTGTTTCATTACGTTCACAACGTCAAATTCAACCATTTGTGAAGCTTGACGAATTGTATTGTAAATAGCTCTTCTATCCGATGAACCGTGGGCTTTCACGACAGGTGCTTGCAATCCGAAAAGCAATGCACCGCCATGTTCAGAATAATCAAGTTTTCCTTTTAAGCCTTTCAGTTCATTTTTCACGAGCATTGCACCAAGTTTTGTTTTTCCAGAAGTCATAAACACTTCTTTAATCATTTTCATTAAAGCGCTAGCTGTACCTTCAATCGTTTTTAATACCATATTGCCAGTAAATCCATCGGTTACAACGACATCACAAACGCCATCTAGTAAATCCCGAGCTTCTACGTTGCCGATGAAATTTAAGTCCGATTGTTGTAACTGCTCAAAGACCGCTTTCGTTAATTCATTCCCTTTATTTTCTTCAGTTCCGATATTCAACAACCCGACTCGAGGATTTTCAATTCCTCGTACTTTTTTAGCATAAATATTTCCCATAATAGCATATTGGACGATGTTTTCAGGTTTCGCTTCTGCGTTGGCACCTAAGTCTAACATAAGAAAGCCTTTTCCATCGACTGTTGGCAATGTCGTAGCAAGAGCTGGTCTTAATACCCCTTCAATACGACCAACTTTAAATAATCCACCAGACATATAGGCCCCTGTATTTCCTGCTGAAATGCATGCATCTGCAATCCCTTCGCTAACCGCTTCCAACATGCGGGCCATCGAAGAATCTTTTTTTCGACGAACGGAACGGACAGGGTCATCTTCTCCCGTTATCACTTCTTCGCAATGAATAATTTCTAAACGTTCATGTTGGATTGCGTATTTTTCAAGCTCCTCTTTTTTACCGTATAGCTGTATTTCAATGTTTGGAAAATCTTTTAGCGCTTCATTTACGCCTTCTACGATTGCTTTAGGTGCATTGTCGCCACCCATCCCATCAATCGCTATTTTCATGTTGTTCACCTACACCTTTCGTGCGATACATTTCAAATTCGCCTTTAAAGACGAGTTTATTATTGACTGTCGACATCACGTCTATATTTGTTCGATTTTTTTCTTTATTTGTTTCTCGGACAATTGCTTTCGTAATTACCCGATCCCCTGCACGAACAGGTTTAACAAAGACAACATTCGCTCGTACCGTTAGCGCCAGTTCATCATCAATGACTGCCACCGCCAAGGAATTGGCTTGTGCAAATAAGTGATGGCCTCGAGCAATACCATTTCTTTGAAAGACGTGCTCTTCTTTTACGTCAAATATCGAGATGGCACGTTCATCTAGTTCGATATCGATTATTTCGCCAATGACTTCGTTGATTGGTAAAGATTTTACTTCGTTTTCTAGGTTTCTTTCTGCAACGTCTTTTATTCTTTCTCTTAGTTCAGGAATTGATAGTTCCATTCGATCGAGGCGAATTGTTTGAACGCTCACACCGAATTGGGTAGCGAGTTGTTCATCCGTGACGAATGGATTTTCCTCAATCGTTTCTAAAAGTAGTTGTTGACGTTCTTTTTTTGATCGTTTGATCAACATTCGCCACCTGCTTTCTATTTTTAGCACTTGGTACTAATACCAGTATACATTTCCATAAAAAAGAACGCAACAACGAATTGTTACGCTCTTTATATTAATCGATTCGTTCGCCGGAGAGAGCTCCGGATTTTTCAAGCATTTCTCGTAAATACTTAAATTGATTATCTTGCCAAAAACCTTCATCATTAACCAATTTTATAGCGTCTTGTCTAGCCACTTCCAACACACGGTAGTCATGCACTAAATCAGCCACTTTAAAATTCGGTAATCCGCTTTGTTTTTTTCCAAAAAAGTCCCCTGGTCCTCTAAGTTCTAAATCCTTCTCAGCTAAACGGAAACCGTCATTCGTTTCCGTCATGCTTCTCATCCGTTCAATTCCTTCATCGGTTTTCGGATTGGCAAGCAAAATACAATAGGATTGGTATTCTCCTCGGCCGACCCGACCGCGCAACTGGTGAAGTTGGGCAAGGCCGAATCGGTCCGCATCATAAATTAACATGAAGCTAGCATTCGGCACATTGACTCCCACTTCTACGACCGTCGTGGAAACAAGGACATGAATTTTACCTTCCTTAAAATCTCTCATCACTTGTTCTTTTTCATCAGGATGAAGCTTACCATGCATTAACCCAACAGTATAGCGGCCTTGGAAAATCGTTCTTAACTGCTCATATACTTCAACGGCATTTTGCACATCGATTTTCTCCGACTCTTCAATTAATGGACAAATGACGTAAGCTTGTCTACCTTTCTTCAATTCAGATTCCATTTTTACAAGACTTGCATTTAACTGCTCTTTTTTCAACCAGTGGGTTTCAATTTCTTTACGCCCTGCAGGCATTTCATCAATGATTGAAACGTCCATTTCCCCAAAGGCAGTGATGGCAAGGGTTCTTGGAATCGGTGTAGCTGTCATAAATAACACATCCGGATGCATACCTTTATCTCGTAATATCCTGCGTTGTTCGACGCCGAATCGATGTTGTTCATCGGTAATAACAAATCCTAAATTATGGAATGTTACATCCGGTTGAATAAGGGCATGGGTTCCGATAATAATTTGGATGTCACCTTTCTCCAGTTCTTCCAAAATCATTTTCCGTTCCTTTGCTTTTGTAGAGCCTGTTAATAGGGCTACTCGAACACCGAATGGTTTCAACCAACTTTCAAGGGAAGCCATATGTTGCTCTGCTAAAATTTCAGTAGGCGCCATTAATGCCCCTTGGAAACCTGCAGTAACACAAGCATATAGGCCGATTGCTGCAACGACGGTTTTACCGGAACCTACATCCCCTTGCAACAAACGATTCATTCGATAAGGTAACTTTAAATCTCTACATATTTCATTAACAACTCGTTTTTGAGCATTTGTTAAATCAAAAGGAATTTGATTTATAAATTCTTTTAATTTTTGTAAATCGTATTGGATTGCAATGCCTTTTTCATGCTCTTTTCTCGCTTTGCGCAATGCTTGAATACGCAATTGGAACAGAAACAGCTCTTCATAAACAAATCGTCTGCGGGCTTGTTTCAAATGATTCGAATCTTTCGGAAAGTGAATTCCTTCTAAAGCTTCATCGATCGGTAACAGTTTATATTGTTCTCTTAAAAACCTCGGTAAACAATCATTCAACTCTTCCTTTGTCATATCAAGTGCTTGGCGCATAAATTTTCGAAATTTATTTTGATGAAGACTCCCTCTCAAACTATAAACCGGTTCAAAATCTTGAATATCATCTTTAGAGCCGAATTTAACAGAGGTTGCAGTAATCGTTTGTCTCCCTCTATCCCACTTCCCAGATACGGTTATAATCGTGCCAGGAATGAGCTTTTCTCTTAAATAATGTTGGTTAAAGAAAACTACTTTAACGATATGTCGTCCAGCTAAAACGCTTATTTGAAGCCTCGATTTTTTCCGGCCCATAAAAAATACAGTCGGCATGCTTTCGACTCTCGCTTCAATCGTTACTTGTTCATTATGGGGAGTTTCAGCTAAATCTTTTAACCTAAAATCTTCGTAGCGATAAGGAAAATACATGATTAGATCATGTATATTGTTAATCCCCATTTCCCTTAATAGCTCCGCCGTTTCTTTACCAACGCCTTTAATATTAGAAACGGGTTCTAATTCCATTTGTTCCACAACTACTTCACGCTCCAAATATTTTTGCAGCAATTGCTTCTCCCGTTGGTGTTGCAGCAAGTCCTCCTCTTCCAGTTTCTTTTAAGTTCGGATGCATCACTTGACCGATTCTGAACATCGCTCCAATTACTTCATCGCAAGGAATTCGGCTGGAAATTCCAGCTAATGCCATATCTGCAGCGACAAGGGCATTACTTGCCCCCATTGCATTCCGTTTAACACAAGGGACTTCAACTAATCCAGCTACTGGATCACAAACAAGGCCTAACATGTTTTTCAAAGTGATTGCAAAGGCTTCAGCACATTGATTTGGTGTTCCACCAGCCATTTCTACGATAGCAGCTGCAGCCATTCCAGATGCAGAACCTACTTCTGCTTGACACCCTCCAGCAGCTCCAGAAATGCTTGCATTATTGGCAACAACAAATCCGAAAGCCCCTGCTGTAAAAAGATAGCGAACCATTTGTTCACGAGTCGGATTTAATTTACTTTTGACTGCAAAAAGGGTACCAGGTACCACTCCAGCAGAACCTGCCGTCGGTGTGGCACAAATAATTCCCATGGCAGCGTTTACTTCATTCGTCGCCATCGCTTTACTTACTGCATCTAACATGAGTTCAACAGAAAGGGTGTTGCCTTTTTCAATATATTTTTGCAATAACACACTATCGCCACCAGTTAATCCAGTAACGGATTTCACACCTTGCAAACCTCTTTCAACGGCCGCTTCCATCACTTTTAAGTTTTCTTCCATTTTGGAAAAAATCTCTTCTTTTGATTTACCCGTCATAGCCATTTCTTGTTCGATCATAATGTCTGATATTCTTTTATTCTCTTTTTCTGCGAGCTCAATTAATTCTCTCACGTTGCGAAATAATAATTCCATTCATACATCTCCTTTAGGAATTGATAGTTGATACTTTGGTGATATTTGGAATCAAAGAAATTTGTTGTAATATTTTTCCATCAATATTGTCATCTACTTCGATGACCATTAAAGCAGTAGAACCTCGGTCAATGCGGGATACTTCCATATGCCCAATATTGACGTTGTGCATTGCTAAAATATTCGCCACATTGGCTACACAACCTGCACGGTCATCATGAACAACTAAAATTGCTGGCATACCGCCTTTTAAACGCAAATTAAACCCGTTGACTTCACTGAGCTCAATTTTACCACCACCGATAGAAATGGCTTCTATGGACATTTCCGTTTCGTCGTCGCCTAATACGATACGGGCAGTATTTGGATGTTCTTTATTGGCCGTTTCCGGAATAATTTCAAATTCCAAATTGGCTTCCTTCGCATGTTTAAATGCATCTATAATTCTCGTATCATTCGTATCAAAATATAATAACCCACCGACAATAGCCACATCTGTCCCATGGCCGCGATAAGTCTCTGCAAAAGAACCATACAAATGAATTTTTGCCCACTTTGGCTCTTTTCCGAATAAGTCCCGGGCAATTTGACCGATTCGACTCGCTCCTGCAGTATGGGAAGAAGACGGTCCTACCATGATGGGTCCGATGATATCAAACACAGAGGTAAATTTCATAAAAACACCTACTTGATAAAGTTTTCTTAAGTGTACCATGAAAGCTCTTGTCCTATCAAAATATTATTACTTCCATATCCACAACACTTTTACAAATTGCGCAAAACAAAAAAAACGCCCCGAGTTGAGACGTCTTTTTTGATTTATTCTACTGAAAAAATAAACGGATATAACGATTGTTTCCCATCAACAATATCCATTTCTACATCCGGATAATTTTCCTCAATGTATTGAGAAATTTCATCCACTTCTTCTTTCGTTACTCCTTCACCGTAAATAATCGTTACGATTTCCGTATTTTCATCGAATAATTCTTCAACTAATTTACGGGATGCATCGAGCATGTTCGGTGTAGATAAAACAATTTTTCCATCGGCAAGAGCCATATAATCATCTTTTCGAATTTCGACACCATCGATTGTCGTATCGCGAACGGCAAAAGTTACTTGACCTGTTTTCACTTCTGCAAAGGCTTCCGTCATTTCCTCTTTGTTTTCCTCAACTGATGCTTCAGGATTAAAAGCAAGAACTGCCGCCATCCCTTGTGGAATCGTTTTTGTTGGTACTACAGCGGCTTCAATATCTAACAGTTCCACCGCTTGTTCAGCAGCCATGACAATATTTTTATTATTTGGTAAAATCAACACTTTCTCAGCACCGATTTCTTTTACCGCTTTAACGATATCTTCCGTCGAAGGGTTCATCGTTTGACCACCTTCAATCACGTAGGAGGCACCGATGCTTGTGAACAAGTTTGCAACCCCTTCACCCATAGCTACTGTGACTACTGCATAAGGATGTTTTTCCTTTTCAATTTTAGGTTCAGAACTGTTAACAATAGCTGAGTGTTGTTCACGCATATTATCTACTTTAATTTTGATTAAGCTACCATATTTTTGTCCTTCATTGAGCACGACTCCAGGTGTTTCAGTATGAATATGTACTTTTGCAATTTCATCATCTGAAACAACGAGCAATGAGTCTCCTAATTTACCTAAATCTTCTCGGAACTTGTCCTCATTAAATGGCTCTTTGTCAGATTCGAAACGAACCATAATTTCCGTACAATAACCAAATTCAATATCTTCTGTGCTCATAAATTCTTGCACTCGGTGATGTTCTGCACTCACTAATTCATCAATGCTATCGATTGTTGATTTTTGTGGCAAAGCTTCACCTTTTAATGATGCTAAAAATCCTTCGTAAATGATTACTAACCCTTGTCCACCACTATCAACTACTCCAACCTCTTTTAAAACAGGGAGTAAATCAGGCGTACGTTTTAACGAGTTTTTCGCTTCATCCACCAAAGCTTCCATCACTTTAATGATATTTTGTTCATTTTCCGCTACTTCTACAGCTTTCGCTGCCGCCTCACGAGCAACGGTTAAAATGGTACCTTCCACCGGTTTCATAACCGCTTTATAAGCCGTATCGACCCCAGCTTGGAATGCTGCTGCAAATTTTTTGGAGTCAATTTCATGTTCCTTTTCAAGATATTTACCGAAACCGCGGAATAGTTGGGATAAAATAACCCCTGAATTTCCACGGGCACCCATCAACAATCCTTTTGATAAGCTTTGTGCCGTTTTACCAATATGATTTTGGGCATTTGCTTCTGTTTCTTTCGCTCCCGAAATCATGGACAAATTCATATTTGTACCTGTATCACCGTCTGGTACCGGGAATACGTTTAAAGAATCTACAAAATTTGCATTTTGTGCTAAATGGTGTGACCCCATTTGCACCATTTCTGCAAATTTTATTCCGTCTAATGACTTCATTCGATTAAAATCCTCCTCTTATTCACCGTTCATCACGCGAACGCCTTGAACAAAAATGTTAACTGATTTCACATTCAAGCCAAGTGTTTTATTAATTGTATATTTTACTTTTGATTGCACTTGATAAGCGACTTCAGAAATTTTCGTACCGTAACTAACGATAATATACATATCGATATGGAGATTCTCTCCATCTTGCCGAACGATGACGCCCTTTGCAAAGTTTTCTTTTCGTAAAATATCTGTTAAACCATCACGAATCTGATGCTTACTTGCCATACCGACTATACCGTAACATTCAATAGCTGCGCTACCTGCAATTTGAGCGATCACATCATTGGAAATATCAATTTGGCCATAATCATTCCTAATTTCTATTGACATAAATATGCCCCCTTGGCTTATTTTAACTAAAATTATTGTACTACACAAAATTTGATTATAAAAGAGAACCTTACCTTTCGTCTAGTGAATCACCATTTTCTTATCCTTTGCCAAGTATATTATTTATTATCGTTTCCTTTTTTGTATCAATTTATTTCACTGTAAAGGTATTTTTCTTGAAACTACATTTAAAAATGGTTGCATAGATTTTTTGTCTATGTTAAATTATTATGGTATGTGAAATACTCGAACTGAAAAAATATCTTTCAGATTCATCTGTAAGGAGGGAATATATAGATGGCTAAACAATGTGTAGTAACAGGTCGTAAATCCCGTACTGGTAATAAACGTTCACACGCAATGAACGCTAACAAACGTACATGGAAAGCAAACCTTCAAAAAGTTCGTATTTTAGTGGACGGCAAACCTAAACGTGTATGGGTTTCTACTCGTGCTTTAAAATCAGGTAAAGTTGAGCGTGTTTAATTTCACGCATGCAAAAGTGTAAGTAAAGTCACATTGTACTTTATTTACACTTTTTTATTATATAAAAAAAGCTACGACCTATGTCGCAGCCAATTTTATTACAAGCAATAATATAAAAATAAATTCAAATAGGAAAAATTAGTCTTTTCTCTTTTTCTTTTTATTGCTTCCAGAAAATAAATTAATACAACTACGAGTAATGTTGCTCAAAAATTTTGGTAACTGAAAAGTATAAACTCGCACAATGAAACCTCCTTATAAGTCACTGCTTCTTATCATTAAACATATGCCTGAAGAAAAGGAGATATAACCTTCATCCGAGACAAGCTCATTGCTAGTAAAACGGCTAGTTCCCGCATCAATTTTTTCACTAGTTGTCTCATATTTCACACCACGTAACGTCACATTTTCCATCGCTTGCTCAAAAGAAAAGAATGAAAGATATCGATATTTTTCATCTCGATAAATCATATGCTTTCCTGGCAATAGTATGCTTATTTCATTGTGGCTATTTATAATTTTATGTTCAATATGTGGATATTGTGACTTCATTTGATATATGGAGCGAATAGCCGCTTCAAAATGATCTAACCTACCACCTGTTACCCCTGTAATAAAAATTTCTTTCGGATTGTATGAAACTGCTTTAAGCAATGCTAAATCAGTATCGGTTTCATCTTTTTCAGGTTTATACTTTTCTATTTGTTTTACTTTACTATGAATCAACTTCCACTCTTTATCTGTTAAAGAATCAAAATCACCAATTACTTCATTCGGAATAATTCCTTCATCAAGCAGATAAAGCGCGCCCCGGTCAGCCCCAATATAATAAGTATCCTTTTCATTTTTGAACGATTCAAAGGAACATAACTCATATTTCGGACCGCCGGCACAAATTAATATCCTCTTCATTGCCCGATAGCAGCCTCGCCGCTTGTTTTAATAGCTTGTAAAGCTGCTTTACGATCTTCTTTATTATAAATGGCAGATCCAGCTACAAAGATGGTTGCTCCAGCTTTAGCACACGGAACAATCGTTTCAGACGTAATACCACCATCAATTTCAATCTCCACATTTAAGTCCATTTCTTTAATCATTTTTGAAAGAGCTTCTATTTTTGGCACGACATTATCGATAAACTTTTGTCCGCCAAAACCAGGATTTACTGTCATTAATAATACGAAATCCACATCCTTTAACACATGTTGAATCATTTCAATCGGCGTATGTGGATTTAATACAACTCCAGGTTTCACACCGAAGGAACGAATCAGTTGAATCGTGCGGTGCAAGTGAGGACAAGCTTCCACATGTACGGAAATCCAATCTGCTCCGGCCTTTGCAAAGGCGTCAATGTACTGATCAGGATTTTCAATCATCAAATGAACATCTAAAGGTAGTTTCGTAATTGGTCTTAACGCTTCCACAACGATTGGTCCCATCGTAATATTAGGAACGAAATGACCGTCCATTACGTCAATATGAATTAATTCAGCCCCTGCTTCTTCTACTTCTTTAACTTCTTCTCCTAATTTAGCAAAATTGGCAGATAAAATAGATGGTGCAATTTTAATCATGTTAATACCTCGGCTTCCTGTCAATAATTTCTTGTAAAAATTGTAAGTAATCTTCATAACGATAATCGCGAATTTCCCCAGATGCTACTCCTTCCTTCACTGAACATTGAGGTTCTTTTAAATGAAGGCATCCGCGGAATTTACAATCATCGCTTTTTCGAACAAACTCAGGAAAACAAGAAGATAAATCTTCTTTTTCTAAATGGTCAAAATCAAAAGAACTAAATCCTGGAGTATCGGCCACAAGTCCCCCTGCAACTTCAATTAACTCTACGTGTCTCGTTGTATGTTTCCCACGACCTAGACTTTGAGAAATCTCTCCAGTTTTTAAATTCAATTCGGGAATTAACGTATTCAAAATCGTTGACTTACCAACTCCCGATTGACCTGCAAGCACCGTTGTTTTCCCCTTAATCAACGGTCGTAATTTTTCCAATAACGTTGAATCATTAATAAATGTATCTATTACTTCATAGCCTATTTCTTTGTAATCTTTCATATAGGATTCAATTTCTGCTCTTTCTTCTTCAGAAAGCAAGTCCATTTTCGTAAAACAAAGAATAGGTTGTATATTATGGGATTCAAGTACGACTAAAAATCGGTTGAGTAAATTTACATTGAAATCTGGTTCCTTTACTGAAAAAACGAGCAATGCTTGATCTACATTGGCAATAGGTGGACGGATTAAATCATTCATTCTCGGATAAATTTTTTTTATTACCCCGTCGGACCCTTCTTCTTTCGTATACTCACCGCAGTCGCCGACGCGCGGTGTTTCCCCTCGATTTCGAAAAACA
>JAAYHP010000220.1 GCA_012735355.1 Lysinibacillus sp.
AAGTAGGATTTTTAGTTAATACCCGTTTATTTTGTGGTTCAAATTCAGTTAAAATATAAGAGCCGTTATACAAGAAGTTTTCTTTTGATGTACCGAAGCTATCTCCTTTTTCAGCTAAAAACTCTCCATATACTGGGAAGAAACATACATAGTTCAACATTGATAGGAAATAAGGTGTTGGCCCCTCCAATGTATACTCAAGGGTATAATCATCTAAAGCTTTAACCCCAACTTGGGAAAAGTCTGTAATTTCACCTTCATAGAATGCGTTACCGTTTTTTACAACAGTCGCAATCCAAGCAGTTGAAGATTCATTCTTTGCATCTAGCACATAATTTAGGCCATCAACAAAGTCTTTTGCAGTTACTTCAGCTACTTCATTGCCCTCATGGTCTACCCATTTAACCCCTTCTCGAAGCTTAAATGTCCACACTGAAGCATCATCATTTGTTTCCCAAGATTCTGCTAAACCTGGTTGAACATTCCCATATTTATCATATTCGATTAAACCGTCAACTAAGTTTGCAGCAACTGCAAATTCATTTGTTTCAGATGTTTTAAGATAGTTCAATGTTTTAATTTCCCCTGAATAGACTGTGCGGAATACAGATTCTTCATTTGTAGATTCTTCATCATCGCTACAAGCTGCTAATATCAAAGAGATACAAGCTAACAATAACAGTAAATATTTTTTCACTAGAACCCCCCATTTTCTCTGTTGTTTATATTAAAATTCCTATCCCAGGAGCATCTGACATTCTTATCCATTGGCTTTCGAAGGTCGGTCCACCTGTGACAGGATGTTTTAAACATAGGCTTGGCCCATCTAAATCCACCATGGTGATATTCTTTTGTGAAGCAGCGAAATGTGCAGCTGCACTTACGCTAATTTTCGTTTCTAACATACAACCAATCATGCACTCAATTCCGTTAGCTTCAGCAATATGTGATACTTTCTGCGCTTGGTAAATACCACCGGTTTTCATCAATTTGATATTGATGTAATCACATGCACGCATATGAATTAATTTGAGTGCATCTTTCGGTGAAAACACGCTTTCATCTGCTAAAATATTTGTTTCCGTATGGGCTGTTACATATTTCATACCCTCTAAATCAGCATAGTGAACAGGCTGTTCCACTAATTCTATATTTACATCTGCATCTTCCAGTTATCTAATTATTCTGATAGCTTGTTTTGGAGACCAACCTTGATTGGCATCCACACGAATTTTCACTTTTGGCCCCACTGCTTTTCGTATTGCTACGACTCTTTCCACATCTTTTTCCGGGTCTTTTCCAACTTTTACTTTCAAAATTTTGTATCCTCGGTTTACTGCTTTTATGCTGTCATTAACCATCTCTTCCGTATTATTAACACTGATTGTTATATTCGTAACAAGCTCTTTGCGATACCCGCCCAATACTTTATATAACGGGGCATGAAAACCCTTTGCAAACAAATCATAAATTGCCATATCCACTGCAGCTTTTGCACTTGTATTTTTAATAATACTTTGATCGATGCGTTCCATAATCAGAGCAAGTTCTTCTATTTCCATACCTAATATTGCAGGTTTAATATAATGATTGATTGTATTTATAATCGATTCCCTCGTCTCACCAGTAATAGCGGCAGTTGGTACTGCTTCGCCTATACCGATATGTCCATCATCTGTATAAACGTAAACTCCGATATTTTTAATCTTATCAACTGTTCGCAACGCGGTTTTAAAAGGTGTTATGAGTGGAGCTTCAACTTCAAAAAGTTTAATGTCTGTAATCTTCATTTTTTTCACCTTGATTAAGTTAAAAATTGTAAAATGCGTAAAACGTCAAAATAGTTATCTGTTTCATATTCCACTGTATTATGAGGCTTAAATTTTGCTCCAGGATAAAAAGAATTTCGATATGCACGTGTATGATCTCTGTAAATAATTTCGACATTGAATTGCTTTGGAAGCTCTATTTTAATTGAATCTCTATCAACCTTCATCGCTTCTTCTACCAATCTCTTTGTTTCGCTAATTGCTAATTTAGGGCTAATACTTACAGTAGCCCCACCAATTCCCTCTTTGATAGGAAGCGTAACAATATTTTCGTTAACAGCCTTGATT
>JAAYHP010000221.1 GCA_012735355.1 Lysinibacillus sp.
AACGGATAAGCTGTCGAAGATGATTGATAATCATTTTCAAGTGTTGGCTAACAATCGCCACCTTGCTACAGTGACTCAATTGGAATTGCGCCAATCAAATAAAGATTTGCGGTTAAAAATAAATTCCATTTTGAAAGAATATCTGAAACTACTCGATGATATATTGGTTGAGGGTATGGTGAATGGCGAATTTAATCCAACGATGGATGTGAGAGTTGCACGTCAAATGGTATTCGGAACAATCGATGAAACAATTACATCCTGGGTGATGAATGATTTCAGGTACAATTTGATGGATATTGCTCCAAAAGTAAAACATCTATTATTAAATGGATTAAAAAAATAAAAAAGGAGTGTCAACATGGAGTTTCTAAACTGGAGAGTGGAAGACAACGTGGCAATTGTGACGATCAATCGTCCTCCTGCTAATGCTCTTGCACAAAAGCTAATCCGTGAATTGGACGAGCTGCTCACAGAAGTTGAACAAAATAGTGAGGTGCGCGTTATCGTTCTTCACGGTGAAGGCCGTTTCTTCTCAGCAGGGGCTGATATTAAAGAGTTTACAGACATCTCTTCAAAGGATGCAGCAACACGCCTTGCTGAAAATGGTCAAACGGTATTTGAACGATTAGAAACGTTCCCGAAACCAGTCATTGCTGCGATTCATGGCGCCGCTCTTGGTGGTGGACTGGAGTTAGCAATGAGTTGTCATATCCGATATGTTGCAGAAGATGCCAAATTAGGTTTGCCTGAACTGAATCTTGGAATCATTCCAGGGTTTGGTGGTACGCAACGTTTGCCTCGTTATGTAGGCTCGGCAAAGGCAGCTGAAATGATCTTTACTGGAGAGCCAATTTCAGGAACTGAGGCTGTACAATGGGGGCTTGCGAATAAAGCATTCCCTCAAGAAGAACTATTGGCAAATACGTTAGAATTGGCAAAAAAAATTGCTAAGAAGAGTCCAGTTTCATTAAAAGCAGTCATCGCCTTATTGCAACATAGTAAAACTGCATCTTTCCAAGATGGTATTAAGGCGGAAGCAGAACATTTCGGTTCTGTCTTTGAATCTGATGATGCGAAAGAAGGCATTGCAGCTTTTATAGAAAAACGTCAACCAACATTTAGTGGTAAATAATTTTTCCATTGGGAGGTAATGTATTATGAATATTTTCGTATTAATGAAACGCACTTTCGACACGGAAGAAAAAATTTCCATACAAAATGGAGAGATTCAAGAAGATGGAGCAGAATTCATCATTAATCCTTACGATGAGTATGCCATTGAAGAAGCAATTCAAGTAAGAGATGCTCACGGTGGAAAAGTGACGGTTATTTCCATCGGTGATGATGAAACAGAAAAACAACTGCGCACATCCCTTGCGATGGGTGCAGATGAAGCGGTTTTAATCAATGTAGAAGATGATGTGGATGAGCTAGACCATACTGGTGCGGCTCATATTCTAGCAGAATATTTAAAAGATAAAGAGCCGGATTTAATTTTAGCTGGAAACGTAGCTATCGATGGGGGTTCTGGACAAACTGGCCCACGCGTAGCAGATTTATTAAATATTAACTACGTCACTACGATTACAAAATTAGAAATTGATGGAACGAACGTAAAAATCGTTCGCGATGTTGAAGGAGACTCTGAAATTATCGAAACAAGCTTACCTCTGCTTGTAACGGCTCAACAGGGTTTAAATGAACCGAGATATCCATCTTTACCAGGAATTATGAAGGCGAAGAAAAAACCTCTTGAAGAGTTAGAGTTAGATGATCTAGATATCGATGAAGACGATGTGGAGACAAAAATTGAAACGGTGGAAGTTTATTTACCACCAGTAAAGTCTGCAGGTCGCATTTTACAAGGCGAGCTACCAGACCAAGTGAAAGAACTAGTCAACCTTCTTCATACGGAAGCGAAAGTTATTTAATGATTAATAGTTTTTGATTAGAAAGAATTGAAGTTGAATAGATTCGTACGGTAATGGAGGGATCAGTATGTCAAAGAAAATAGTAGTATTAGGTGAAGTTCGGGACGGTGCGTTACGTAACGTTTCCTTTGAAGCGATTGCAGCTGCAAAACAAATTGCTGATGGTGGAGAAGTGGTAGGTGCCCTTATAGGAGACCAAGTAACGAGTCTTGCAAATGAATTAATTGCCTATGGTGCTGACCGTGTTATTGTTGTGGAGCATCCACATTTAAAAACATATACTCCAGATGGATTTAGCCAAGCTTTGTTAGCTATTGTTGATCAAGAAAAACCAGATGGAATTGTGCTAGGTCATACTTCATTAGGAAAAGATTTATCACCAAAAGTGGCTTCTCGTCTGCAAGCTGGACTAGTTTCTGATGTAACGGAGATTGAAGGCGCAGGGGATGATGCAGTATTTATTCGCCCAATCTACTCTGGTAAAGCCTTTGAGAAAGTCAAAGTGAAAGATGGAATTATATTCGTTACAGTGCGTCCGAACAATATTGCACCTTTAGAGAAAGATGCAAGCCGCACAGGTGACGTAGCAAGCCTAACTGTTGATATTCAAAACTTAAGAACGATTATTAAAGAAGTAATTCGCAACGCTTCAACAGGAGTGGACTTATCAGAAGCGAAAGTGGTTGTTTCTGGTGGTCGCGGTATGAAATCGGCGGAAGGATTCAAGATCTTACAAGAACTGGCGGATGTACTTGGTGGTGCAGTAGGTGCTTCCCGTGGTGCTTGTGATGCAGGTTATTGTGACTATTCACTTCAAATTGGTCAAACTGGTAAAGTAGTTACACCGGACTTATATATTGCGGTAGGAATTTCTGGAGCAATTCAGCATTTAGCTGGTATGTCTAACTCTAAAGTAATCGTCGCAATCAATAAAGATCCGGAAGCTAATATTTTTAAAGTAGCGGATTATGGTATTGTTGGAGATTTATTCGAAGTTATTCCATTATTAATTGAAGAGTGTAAAGCATTAAAGGTGAATTCATAAAATTATTGTTTTACGCCACATCCATTTTTTGGGTGTGGTTTTATTTGGGGATTTTTGCTGTATTATGTATTTATCAATAGCAAAAAAGTTAAAAATTTTTGAATTTTGTTAAGGGAATATAAAAATCCTGAAACACTTTACTACCTTTCAATTTTTCTCCGTGCTATACTACTTTAAGATGTTAGTTTAAGGAGGATTTTTAAATGGCAATTGTACATGCTACAGATCAAAACTTTTCTCAAGAAATTGCTTCCGGTTTAGTATTAGTAGATTTTTGGGCTACTTGGTGTGGACCTTGTAAAATGATTGCGCCAGTATTAGAAGAAATCGATGCAGAAATGAGCAGTGAAGTAAAAATCGTGAAAGTTGATGTAGATAATAATCCAGCTACAGCTGCGGAGTATCAAATCATGTCAATTCCTTCTTTATTGTTGTTTAAAGATGGAGAACTAGTAGCGAAAACAGTAGGTTTCCAACCAAAAGAAGCACTAGTAGATTTTATTAATAACCATAAATAATTTTTGTTTTGTTCGAGCGCATTGTTTGTGCTCGTTTTTTTTATGGAGCAACTGGTGAAGTCGCTTATTTATAGCCAATCTTGTTAACCGAAAGCCGATATCCTTTCAAGTGTACCCGCTCGCTTTTCGCTATAATTTATACGTATAATATAGGTATTAGATAAATTTTAGGTGATAACTCATGAACGAAACGATTCAAAATAAATTAGCAATCCTTCCTGAAGAGCCTGGGTGTTATTTAATGAAAGATCGCCAAGGAACGATTATTTACGTCGGTAAGGCAAAAATTTTAAAAAATCGAGTTCGTTCCTATTTTACAGGAAGCCATGATGGAAAGACCCAATTGCTCGTCAGCGAAATAGAGGATTTCGAATATATTGTTACTTCCAGCGATTTAGAAGCTTTAATATTAGAATTGAATTTAATTAAATTACATGATCCAAAATATAACATTATGCTCAAGGATGATAAAAGCTATCCTTACAATAAAATCACGAATGAAAAATATCCGAGAATTATCACAACGAGAAAAGTAAAAAAAGATAAAGCAAAATATTTTGGTCCCTATCCGAATTTTTCAGCAGCGAATGAAACAAGAAAACTGTTAAATCGAATTTATCCTTTACGAAAATGCAATCGATTGCCGGATCGGGTTTGTCTCTACTATCATTTAGGGCAATGTTTAGCACCTTGCGTGAAGGATATAGACCCGAAAGTATTTGAAGAAATGACCGATGAAATAGCAAAGTTTCTCCACGGTGGCCATGAAGAAGTAAAAGCTGAACTTGAGAAAAAAATGATGGATGCAGCGGAAAAGTTGGAATTTGAACGGGCGAAGGAGTTTCGTGACCAAATTCAATACATCGAAACAGTCATGCAAAAGCAAAAAATGGTTTCTGGGGATATGACGAATCGAGATGTGTTTGGATATGCTGTGGAAAAAGGGTGGATGTGTGTCCAAGTATTTTTCGTTCGGCAAGGAAAATTAATCGAGCGCGATGTATCAATTTTTCCGATTTATCAAGATCCGGAAGAGGAGTTTTTAACTTTCGTCGGCAGGTTTTACGATATTCCTGAACATATTAAACCGAAAGAAATATTAATTCCAGATAATGTAGATAAAACGATATTAGAAAAAGATAGAACCGATTACGATGGACGAGAGAATTGAATTCGTTGTCGGTATTTTGAAGC
>JAAYHP010000222.1 GCA_012735355.1 Lysinibacillus sp.
CTGTTCAACACGTAGCTGAAAATCGATTAAATCGCGAGTTTACTGCAGAAAAGCCCAATATGAAATGGTGTACAGATGTAACGGAGCTGAAATATGGGAACGGAAAAAAAGCCTATTTAAGTGCCATTATTGATTTGCATGATGGTTCTATTGTGAGTTATGAATTGGGTCATTCCAATAATAAACATGTTATTCTTTTTATGTATCGTACTGTTAAATACTTAGAGGAACAAGGTTGTTCAATAACTTTTAACTCAAAAATAGATGATAGTAAAATTAAATTAGGTATGACTTATGAAGATGTATATGATGTTGATGGTAATTAATTTTTGTAGTGTTTGGCAATTAAGGTTATGCATAAATTTTTGCATATTTGACGCTTTACATGGTGGTGGGCATGATAGGCTACTTTGCCTTGCAAAGTCCAAATATAATTATGGCTTGCCCCCTTTGCAAGAAATCATGCCCGCAGAGGCTCCGTGTCAAGGGATTATAGATACGAATAATTATTCAAGATATCGAATAAATTTAATTTCCATTTCATGCATTTTTTAATTGCCCAAAACAGTAAAATTGGAAAAATATCAAACTTTATTGAAAAATCATATATTTTACAAACAGTGGTTGAGCTTTATCACTCAGGCACTCCATTCAGTCAACTCTCTAGCGAATATGGTGTTTCAGAAGTAACGATTTATAAATGGATTAAGCAACTCTCTCCAATTGAATGTGAACAGGAATTAACTTTGGCTGATATAGAAGCCATTCAAAAGGAAAATCTTCGATTAAAACAGGAGATCGAAATCTTAAAAAAGGCTATGACCATATTCGCGAGAAAATAGATGAGCAAGAACTGATTGACTTGATTACAAAAGAAAGCGAACATCATCCAATCCAAATGATGTGTCGTGTTTTAAAGATGCCTAAAAGTACGTATTATCAATCGTTTCACAAGAAGCCGAATAGCTATCATGTCGCCAACGAACAACTGCTTGAACGAATTCGAGCAATCCATAAAGAAAGTAAGGGTCGTTATGGGGCCCCTAAAATCTTTGAAATACTTAAAAAAGAAGGCTATACAGGCAGTATCAATCGAGTTCAACGTTTGATGAAACAAGCAGGCATCCAATCATGTATTGTAAAAAAATTCCGCCCAACACCACCACAAAAGCCCGTAGAAGAACGAGAAAATGTATTAAATCAAGATTTCACTACAACAACAATCAACGAAAAATGGGTAGCTGATATTACATATGTCCATACGCTTCGTGATGGTTGGTGTTATCTAGCGTCCGTTCTTGATTTACATACAAAAAAAGTGGTCGGATATAAATTCTCTCGTACCATGACATCAGAAATTGTGCTGGAAGCACTTCAGAATGCGATTCAAGATCAAAAGCCCGATCCTGGTCTTATCGTGCATACAGATTTAGGCACACAATATACAAGTGAAGCCTTTCAAAAACTACTAAAAAAACATGAAATGGTTCCGTCATTTAGTCGAAAAGGATGTCCATATGACAACGCTTGTATTGAATCTTTTCATGCCATATTGAAAAAAGAAGAAGTGTATCTAACCAAATACGAAAGCTTTGAGACAGCGAGAATTGCGTTATTTCAATTCATCGAAGGTTGGTATAATCGCAAACGAATTCATGGAAGCATTGGTTATTTGACACCGGATGAATACGAAAAAATGTGCCGAATAGCAGCGTAAAACATGGGGTACAGAACACTTCCCCCTTCACATTTTTTTGGCACAACAGCCATGGGTTTATTTCTCCACGTCCCAAGTAGATTGTCAAAGGATCTCTTCACTTTGACAATCTACTTGGGACGTGGAACAATCCATGAATGGTTGTTGTGCAAAAAAACTTAATCTTTTTGTGTCCAAAAACTTGACGTAGATTCAATCTAAATCTACCATTAAACAACATCCAACAATATCACAGTTATATTGCTGCATTATCATATACAATTTCTCATACATACTCTCCTCTATCCAGTCATCGGAATCAACAAAACCGATATAATCCGCATTTGCATATTGTATTCCTATATTTCGAGCCGTTCCCTGTTTTAGATTTTCACCTAAATCAATAACCATTATATTATTAGGAAATAGAGTTTCCAATTCATTCAATTTAATTAATGTATTGTCTGTAGAACCATCATTAATAAAAATAAGTTCTAAATTTTCAATTCCTATAGTTTGATTTATAAGAGATTGCGCGCATCTGGTAATAAAATTCTCTGAATTATAACATGGGATAATAACACTTATCTTCGGTTTCATACTATCTCCTATTTAAATTAATTTATTTACTATATTCAATACAATAAATAAAGGGAGAATCTTAAAATGCGTTTTCAGACTCCCCATACTGAATTATTTTTTATTTGTTAGTTTTTGAATTATATTTTTATCCACATTTAATGCAGCTTTATTTTGTTCTTGAATTGCCTTAAACACTTCGCTACGGTGGACTTTTACTGATTTTGGAGCAACGATACCTAACTTTACTTGGTCTCCCTCAATAGCTAAAATTTTTACTTCAATATTGTCACCAATGATAATCGACTCATTTGTTTTTCTTGATAGTACTAGCATTATTTTACACTTCCTTTAACTTCAGCGATTGGGAAGCGTAAAGGGTACGATTGGTTGTCTTGTAACACGATTTGTTTTCCGCGTTTTTTGACGTTATTAATGACAAGAGGGGCTAGTAAATTTAATGTCGAATTTTCAAAAGGTTCTTGCAATGTCACGATTGAATAAGCAATGATATCTTCTTCTTTTTCTACTTGTAGTTCTTCTTTATCATCTTCACTTATATCAAAAACATAATCTTCTTTAAATGCGAAAGGATAGGCAACGACGAAGCCTATTTGCGGTTCATCTACTGATTGAAAAATGGCTAATGGATTATCTTTTTCTAATGGAAGTAATA
>JAAYHP010000223.1 GCA_012735355.1 Lysinibacillus sp.
CTCGAGTCGGGCCCGTGGAAAGCGTCCCCGGAACGGAAATCAATTTTCAGTTTAATATCAAAAACTCATCATTTTCTTTTAAGAGAAAATGATGAGTTTTTACTTTTGTCCCAACCTCTTTTTATTTTTTGTATATTGATTCATTTATTCGTAAACAATAGTTGGGAAAGGATGTGTGATGGTGGAAATATATTTACAACTCCTTTTCCGAACTGTTTTTTTATATTTGTTAATTTTAATTGTCTTTCGTCTCATGGGTAAACGTGAAGTGGGCGAACTAAGCATAATGGATATTGTTGTCTTTGTACTAATTGCAGAATGTGTTGCCTTTGCCATAGAAGATGTCAATAAACCATTGTTTCAAAACGTTTTTCCCATTTTACTATTACTCGGTATTCAATATTTAAACTCCTTACTAGCTTTAAAAAGTAAGAAGGTGCGCGACTTAATTGACGGTGATCCATCCATCATTGTAGAAAATGGAATCATCAATCAAGAAGAAATGAGAAAGCAACGTTATAATCTCGATGACTTGTTCCAACAAATGCGGGAAGAACGTATAGCATCTGTACAAAAAATTAAATACGCATTTCTAGAACCGTCTGGTAGACTATCAATCTTTTTAAATGATGACGATCCGCTAATATTTCCTCTTATTGTAGATGGCTATATTGTAGAAAGGCATTTACAATTTATTCAAAAAGATAAAGACTGGTTAATTGAAAGTATAAAAAAGAAAGGGTATGAAAATACGGAAGATATTATTTATTGTTGTTACGAAAATTATGACTTACATGTTCAATTAAAGGCGTCGAGAGAAAATGGAACGTAAGAATCGAAAATCTTGCTTTTTAAATTGATTTGTTAGCAGTAATAATATTGTCAGCAGAATGATTGTCATCGCACTATTTGACCAAAAACCAAAGGAAATTTTACTAAATAAATAACTTTGAATGATGCATGTCATGATGAAAATAACGTAAGGTATGGCAAAAAAACGGAATCCGGCACCGATCATTTTATGACTCCGAAGTGTTGCCATATGCAAAAATGAAGTGACTAACACGCCGAAACCGATAGCAATGATTGCACCGTATTCTTGTATAAATGGCTGAGAAGCTAGTACAAACATGACGAATAGTTTCCCGATGCCACCGTAGATGGAGTTCATCATCGCAGGCCGAGCTTCATCCACCGCTTGCAAAATGGAATGAAGCGGACTTTGAATATAATAAAAGTAAAAAATAGGAGCTAGAATTTTCATAAATCCACGGTTTTCCTCTAAATGGAATAATTTCATTGCTAACTCATCGCCGTGTAGAAAAAAGTACGTTGCAGCGTAAGCGCCGATGATAGAAGATAATCGTAAACTAACGCCGATGCGGTCATTTAATAACCTTCGATTGCTTCTTGCTACCGCATCGCTCACTGCTGGAATTAATACGATGGCTAATGCGTTCGGAATAAAGGAAGGAAACAGTAATAACGGTACGTGCACGCCCGAAATAATTCCGTAAAGGGTTGTTGCGCCAGCTGCTGTCAGCCCTGCGATTGTTAAAGCTTTTAAAAAGACGATGGGCTCTAAAAACCATGTAAAGGTGCCAAAAAGTCTGCTTCCAGCACTTGGTACTGCAATACGTAATAGCGGCATAGCTGGGTATGGCTTTTCCATTGCTTTTTTTGGACGTTTCTTTTTAATGGAGTAATGAAGATATAAGTAAATAAAAGAAATAACTTCTCCTATTGCGGTAATTCCCATTGCGTACGCTGCCGTGAGCTCAGGGTTGTCCGGTACAACGAAAAAAGGCAATGCAAAAGAAATAAGCATGCTGCGTACGAGTTGTTCAATCATTTGGGACCAGGCAGTTGCCGATATAACAGCAATACCTTGCAAATACCCTCGAATTAAACCTGAAAATACGACGATTGGTACGGCGCCTAAAGCGATATATAGAGTCAGTTTCGTTCCTTCGTTATGTAAAAGGGTTCCGGCTAAAAATGGAATAAATAAAATTAATATTGGAGTAAATAAAAATATCGATAAAATCGACCATCTCGACGCGGTTTTCATGACGGAAGGAAGTTGTCCAACTTGACGTTTTGCATGAAGTTCTGCAATGACTTTAGCTACTGCTATCGGTATACCTAGTTGCAGTACAGAAATAAAAAATATATAGGCTGGATAGGCGGTCATATAAACCCCAACAACTTCTTCTCCCGCTACCCTCATAAACTGCATTCTATATAGAAAGCCGAATAGTTTTGATAAAAAGATGACAATAGTTAGAAAAATGGTCCCTCTAACAAACGATGCCATTCATCCAATCCCTTCTCATTTTTTGTTTTTTTCGTTACAATATTTGTATGCTTTCTTGCTAGTAGTTAAAACTGATAGTTGGAGTGATAATTTGCCTATGATTGAATATAAACGTTTGTTTCATCATGTCAAACCTGTTCTTGAGAGTAAGTTAGAAGAATTTAAATTGAATGGTTACGAACAAATTTCCATTGAAGATATTTGGAACTTTTGCCTTCAAAAAAAATGGAGAAAGAAAAATATGAACGAAATTCGAACGTTTGAAGTGGTTGAAACTATTTTTTCATTAAAAGCATCTGAAATCGTTAGTTTCTTCCAAATTCAACAATTTCAAACGACCGATTGGTTTTCTGAATTCAAACAAGAAGAGTTAAAAGAACTGTTAAATCCATCAAATAACAATTCTGACAAAGAAAATTGATGAATTCGGTTTGACAGTCCGTGTTTCGTGTTTCATAATTAGTTTGTTACATAAGAAAATGAAGCTAATTTTTTTGCAATAATTTTGACAATCGTTATTGTAAAGGATATGCTTTCATGGGTTTATGTATGTACAAGCATTTGTACATTACATTGAGGAGGATTTTAAATGAAATCAAAAAGCCGTATAGTTTCCTTTGTACTAGTTGTAGCGTTACTTTTTGCTGCAATGGGTTATACAGTACAAGGAGTTTTAAAAGATGTAAAACTAGGGCTTGACTTACAAGGCGGATTTGAAGTTTTATACGAAGTTGAACCTTTGAAGGAAGGACAAAAAATTACACCAAGTATCGTAGCAGATACAACGACAGCACTTTCGAATCGAATTGACGCTTTCGGTGTAAGTGAGCCGAGCATTCAAGTAGAAGGTGAAAATCGGATTCGCGTA
This sequence comes from Lysinibacillus sp., assembly GCA_012735355.1. GTDB lineage: Bacteria > Bacillota > Bacilli > Bacillales_A > Planococcaceae > Ureibacillus. The sequence continues at coordinate 3,186 of JAAYHP010000223.1, forward strand.
CAACTAGCAGGATTAGATGATCAATCATCAGCAAGGGAACTGCTCTCAAGTACGGCAAATTTATCATTCCGAGACGTAAACGATAATTTATTATTGGATGGTTCCGATTTAAAAGAGGGTGGAGCTTCTGCTTCATTTGACCAACAAAATCGTCCGATTGTTACGTTAACGTTAAAAGATGCAAAGAAATTTGCTGATATCACTTCAAAAATTTCTCAAATGCCACCAGGCCAAAACTTGCTTGTCATTTGGCTAGATTTTGAAGAAGGCGTCGATTCTTATGTACAAGAAATGCTGAAGCCTGAACCGAAATATATTTCAGCAGCTTCAGTTAATCAGACGTTAAATACGACAGATGTTATGATTAGCGGTAGCTTTACCGTAGAAGAGACGAAAAAATTAGCAGGGATTTTAAATGCAGGGGCATTACCTGTGAAATTAACGGAAATTTATGCTACATCTGTCGGTGCTCAATTCGGTGAGCA
>JAAYHP010000224.1 GCA_012735355.1 Lysinibacillus sp.
ATGCTCAAGTGATTGGGGACGGGGTTATTTCCCTGGACCTTGCTAATCGAGCGTTAGAGCTTCTTCAAGTGGACAAACTTGGGCTAGATCATATCGACCATAAATTGTTGGAATGTATGATCATGCAATTTAGTGGAGGTCCGGTTGGGCTAGATACCCTCGCTGCTTCCATTGGTGAAGAACGAATCACCATTGAAGATGTGTACGAGCCATATTTAATGCAAATAGGTTTTATTCAACGAACGCCAAGGGGAAGAGTTGCGACAAAGTTAGCTTTTGACCATCTTGGTTATACTTATCACGAAGGATAATATAAAAAGGAAGTTTTATATGAAAATAGAAGAATTTGATTTTGACTTACCGGAAGAATTAATTGCACAAACGCCATTAAAAGACCGGGCATCGAGTCGTTTATTAGTAGTGAATCCTTTTTCAAAGGAAATAGAACATCATCAATTTCCTCGTATTGTAGAGGAATTAAGTCAAGGAGATTGCCTCGTATTAAATGATACGCGGGTAATGCCAGCGCGGCTTTTCGGTATAAAGGAAGATACAGGAGCTCACATTGAAGTATTATTGTTAAAACAAATGGAGGAAAATACTTGGGAGACTCTTGTAAAACCAGCAAAAAGGGTAAAAATAGGTACAACGATATCATTTGGTGAAGGCCTCTTAAAGGCAACGTGCACTGAGATTCTTGATCACGGTGGACGGGTATTTGAATTCAGTTATGATGGCATATTTTATGAAGTGTTAGATAAATTAGGCGAGATGCCGCTGCCTCCTTACATCCATGAAAAATTGGAAGATAAGGAGCGCTATCAAACCGTATATGCGAAGGAAATCGGATCTGCAGCAGCGCCAACAGCTGGCCTTCATTTTACTGAAGAAATTCTTAACACATTGCGCGGCAAAGGGGTTGAAATCGTCTTTATCACTTTGCATGTTGGACTTGGTACATTCCGCCCTGTAAGCAGTGAGACAATTGAGGAACATGAAATGCATTCCGAGTTTTACATTATTAGTGAAGCGGCTGCTGAAACAATCAATCGAGTAAAAGCTCAAGGAGGAAAGATCATCGCTGTCGGTACAACATCTACAAGAACATTGGAGACCGTTGCTAATAAATATAACGGTGAAATTAAAGCAGAACAAGGATGGACAAGCATTTTTATTTATCCGGGTTATGAATTTAAATGTATCGATGGTTTAATTACGAATTTTCATTTGCCAAAATCCACCCTTGTCATGCTTGTAAGCGCCTTAGCAGGAAAAGAGACTATTTTACATGCTTATCAAGAAGCAATTAGGGAACGTTATCGCTTCTTTAGTTTTGGGGATGCGATGTTCATCCGCCCGAACCGATAATTTAATTAATCGAAGTACTGTTTTTACTTTAGATGAAGAGAGGAATAAAAATGACACAACCAGCAATACGATATGAACATATAAAAACGTGTAAACAATCAGGAGCAAGACTGGGGATTGTTCATACTCCCCACGGCTCCTTTGAAACGCCAGCTTTTATGCCTGTAGGGACACAAGCGACAGTGAAAACGATGTCTCCGGAAGAACTAAAGGAAATGGATGCGGGGATAATTTTATCGAACACGTATCATTTATGGCTCCGTCCTGGTAATGAAATCGTCAAAGAAGCAGGGGGACTGCATTCCTTCATGAATTGGGACCGTCCAATTTTAACCGATTCAGGAGGATTCCAAGTATTTTCTTTAAGCGAATTTCGTAAAATAGAAGAGGAAGGAGTAACTTTTCGAAATCACTTAAATGGAGACAAGCTGTTTTTAAGCCCTGAAAAATCCATTCAAATTCAAAATGATTTAGGGGCAGACATCATTATGGCCTTCGATGAATGCCCGCCATATCCAGCAACTTATGACTATATGTTAGCAAGTGTGGATAGAACAACGCGTTGGGCAAAACGTTGTAAGGAAGCCCTTCAGCGCCCAGAAGAACAAGGGCTGTTTGGAATTGTTCAAGGAGGAGAATTTGAAGATCTCAGAAAACGCTCTGCAGAAGCTCTAGTAGAATTGGATTTTCCAGGCTATGCCGTTGGGGGTCTTTCCGTTGGTGAGCCGAAAGATATTATGTACCGAGTGTTAGAATTTACAACGCCACTTTTACCGGAAAATAAACCTCGCTATTTAATGGGGGTAGGCTCACCGGATGCTTTAGTAGAGGGAGCTATCCGCGGTATTGACATGTTCGATTGCGTATTGCCAACGCGAATTGCGAGAAATGGGACACTGATGACGTCAGAAGGTCGTCTCGTTGTGAAAAATGCAAAATATGCTCGCGATTTTGGTCCACTTGATCCAAACTGTGATTGTTATACTTGTAAAAATTATTCTCGTGCATATATTCGCCATTTAATTAAAGCTGGAGAAACATTTGGACTGAGACTTACAACTTATCATAATCTATATTTCTTATTAAGGTTGATGGAGCAAGTGAGACAAGCCATTCGCGAAGATCGCTTGCTCGATTTCCGAGATGAATTTTTTGAACAATATGGGTTTAATAAGCCAAATGCTAAAAACTTTTAGAAAAAATACGTTTTTTTCTAAAAAAATAGAATTAAAAATCGATTTTTGTCATCGTTTTATACTATACTAATGAAGTGAGATTTAGAAAGGGGGATAAAAATGGAAACATTATATAGCTTATTACCAATTATCATCATGTTCGTTGCAATGTGGTTAATTTTAGTGCGACCAGCACAAAAACGACAGAAAGCTACTCAAGAAATGCAAAACAATTTGAAACGTGGAGATAAAGTTGTAACAATCGGCGGTCTTCACGGCGAAGTGGATGCATTAGAAGATACAGTAGTGTATATTCTTGTTGATGGTAAAACTCGTCTTAAATTTGAACGACAAGCAATCGGACGTGTCATTACAGAATAGTTTGATAGGGACAAGCGATCGATTCGTTTAAAAAGAGGTTGGGACATATAGCTAATTTAATTAAGAATCAGTGAAGAAGCATAGTAAAAAAATGATATGCAACGAAAATTGATGGGAGTGACGGGGCGACTCCAACGGGAACCGCCCGAAACTCGAGACCCCGCAGGAGCGAGGAACGAGCTCCGAGGAGGCTCGAGTCGGGCCCGTGGAAAGCGTCCCCGGAACGGAAATCAATTTTCAG
>JAAYHP010000225.1 GCA_012735355.1 Lysinibacillus sp.
CGAGTTTCGGGCTGTTCCCGTTGGAGTCGCCCCGTCACTCCAATCAATTTTCGTTGCATATCATTTTTTTACTATGCTTCTTCACTGATTCTTAATTAAATTAGCTATATGTCCCAACCTCCTTTTTCTATTATTCACTTACTGGAACTACTGATCCGCCCCACTCATTAAGAATGATGTCTTGGATTTCTTTAGAGCGTAATACTACTACTAATTTTTTAATTTCTTCTTTATTTTCATCGCCAGCGCGAACGGCAATTACGTTCACATATACTGATTCAGAACCTTCAATAACGATAGAATCTTCAACTGGGTTAATGCCAGCATCGATTGCGAAGTTAGAGTTAATAACTACCGCATCTCCTTCTTCGTTTTCATAGTAAGTTACCATCATTTCAGGAGCGTCAGTTGCTTCAATTTTTTAGTTTTTAGGGTTTTCAACGATATCTTCTAAAGTTGCAGCTATTTTATCGATACCGTCTTTTAATTTAATTAAGCCGTTTGCTTCAAGTAAAGATAAAATACGACCGTGGTCAGGAATGGAGCTAGAAATTAAAATTGTAGCTCCTTCTGGAAGCTCGTCTAAAGAGCTATATTTTTTAGAGTAAATTCCCATTGGTTCGATGTGAATTCCACCTGCATTTACTAAATCATAGCCTTCTTCAGCTACTTTTTGTTCTAAGAAAGGAATGTGTTGGAAATAGTTAGCATCGATGTCACCATTTGCTAAATCTTGGTTTGGTAAAACATAGTCTTGGTATGGCTCGATTACTAATTCGATGCCTTCTTCTGCTAATAATGGTTTAGCTTGTTCTAAAATCACCGCGTGTGGTGTGTGAGATGCCCCTACTGTTAAAGTAACTTTTTCACCAGTTTCTTCTGTAGCCGCTTCATCTGCACCTTCATTTGTTGATGTGTTTGTATCTTCTTCTTGTGAGCTACTACCACAAGCTGCCAATACTAATACAAGCACTGATAGTAATAGAAATGATAGAAATTTCTTCATATTACTTTTTTCTCCTTTTCTATATGTTTTTTATGTGAAAGGCTTTCGCCTCCATCACCAAACTAACGCTTGTCCGATTTGGCGGTAATAGTATCGCCAATCCATTGAATGATAAATACAATGATCAAAATGAAAATTGTTGCCATTAATGTAACATCTTCTCTACTGCGTTGGAACCCTTCTAAGTAAGCTAAGTTACCTAAACCTCCAGCGCCGATAATTCCGGCCATTGCCGTATATCCGACAAGGGCAACAGCAGTAACAGTTATACCGGAATATAAAGCAGGTTTTGATTCTGGAATTAATACTTTCCAAATAATTGTGAATGTGCTTGCTCCCATCGATCTTGCCGCTTCAATAACCCCTTTATCCACCTCTCGTAAAGCGATTAATACGAGCCGTGCATAGAATGGTGCAGAACCGATAATTAACGCCGGTAAAGCCGCATTCACACCGCGAATTGTACCAAGTAAAAACTTCGTAAACGGAATTAATAAAATAATTAATATGATAAATGGAATCGAACGGAAAATATTAACAAGAGATCCTGTAATAAAATTCACAAAACGGTTCGCCCAAAGTTGATGGGGACTTGTTAAGAATAAAATGATTCCAACAATTAACCCTATTACAAAAGAGACGCCTGTGGAAATGATTGTCATATAGAGCGTATCAAATGTGGCTTCCCACATTTTTTCCCAGTTTACGTTTGGAAATAAAGTACTAATCATGAGCAATCACCTCCGTATTAATTTTCATCTCATGTAATTTCTCTAGTGCTTTATTAATCTTCTCTTCGTCCCCGTCCAATTGAACAATAAGCGTTCCATAGGGGCCATTTGCAGTTTGTGAAATATTACCATGTACAATGTTTACATCTATTTGAAATTCTTTAATTAAATAAGAAATAATTGGTCTTTCTGATGTGTCTCCAACAAAAATTAACTTCACCAGTTTACCTGTTTTATAGTGAGTTAAAATTTGTTCAATCGATTCTTTCGATTCTCTCGTATCCGAAACTTGCATTACAAAGTTTTTCGTTATGTCTGCTTGCGGGTTACGGAACACTTCAAGGACATCACCTTGTTCAACAACACGACCTGCTTCCATCACCGCTACTCGATGACAAATTTTTCGAATGACGTGCATTTCATGGGTAATTAACACGATGGTTAAGCCAAGGCGCTTATTAATATCAAGCAACAGTTCTAAAATGGAATCCGTCGTTTCTGGGTCTAGGGCGCTTGTCGCTTCATCACAAAGCAACACTTCCGGATTATTTGCTAGCGCTCTTGCAATCCCAACTCGTTGTTTTTGTCCACCTGAAAGCTGCGACGGATAAGCATCGCCTCTCCCGCCTAAACCAACGAGCTCAATTAATTCGTTCACTCGCTTCTCTCTTTCCTGCTTTGGAACTCCAGCAATTTCAAGGGGAAAAGCAATATTTTCGGCAACGGTTCTTGACCATAACAGATTAAAGTGTTGGAAAATCATGCCGATCTTTTGACGAGCTTGACGCAATTCCTTCCCTTTGATCGATGAAATTTCAAGACCGTTGACAATGACAGAGCCGCTCGTTGGCTTTTCTAACCCGTTTAATAGGCGAATAAGCGTACTTTTTCCGGCGCCACTATAACCGATAATTCCAAAAATTTCGCCTTTATCGATCGTTAAACTAACTTGATTAACAGCTGTCAATTCTCCCGTTTTCGTTTTAAAAATTTTAGAAACATTTTTTATTTCAATCATACGAGTACTCCTTTAACGAAGGTACAATATATGTTTATACTTCGAATATTATTCAGTATTATGTATACACTAATAATCTATTTTACTCTTTTAAAGTAGAATAATCTATGTAAGTATTTAGGAAAACTATTTTTAATTAAAAAAACCTTCTACTTTGATAAGTAGAAGGGAAGTTAAACTAACCCATTAATTCAGTTAAACTTCCTCTTATCTTTCAAAGCGAAATACTTTGCGTGATTTGGCACCTTTTCATTTTAAAATGATGGTTGCCGGGTTTCATTGGGCACTTCCCTCCACCACTCTTCTTAAGAGTTATTATTTAATTATGGGAACAATTTATCACGTATTCTAGTGCATGTCAACTATAATCTCAACTTTTCGTATAAGTTTGGTATGGATTGGAATGCGTACACTTTTTCCTCCACTTTTCCGTTACGGCTAATCAATAAACACGGGACACTTTCAATCTTATAATCAAAAGCTAAATCCTCCATAAAGTTGATATTCGCTTTTCCAATTGGCATGTCGGGAAGAAGCTGTTCGATTACTTCCATCATTTTTGAAGCAACGATGCACGTGCCGCACATCGGGGTGTATAAATAAAAAGCTGTGATTTCATTGTTTTTTACAATTTCTTCCCATTCTTTTCTCGACCATTCTTCCAACATTATCAAATCCTATGCTAAATATTGTTTATGAACTGAAAACTTTGCTTCCTTTAACAATTGAGCTAACACCTTTCTCGGTGCATTTGCAACTTCCATATACGTTCTTGGAACAAAAAGGTGAGTAGCTTCAGAGTATATTCGTTTCATTAATTTCCGCAAGTAATCACCGGATTTATCTGCATCAAAAAATGTATATAGCATGCATTCTTCATAAGGCTCTATCAGTTCAAGTAGCGCCTCTTCACTAATAGTCCCATTCGTACAAACAATTGTTACATCTTCCGCTAAAATCGGTGCTAATTTCAACTTATCCGAACGACCTTCAACGATAATACACTTTTCAACCATCATCTTCACCCCATTAATAATAAATAAAAACTTAATGAAAGGAAAACAATGAAATGTTGGTAGTTAAAATAGTATATTTTATTTTAAAAAAAACGCCAGTTCTTTCCTGGCGTTTTAAAATTCATTATTCTGAAATGATTCCTTCGTATTGTTCTGCAGTTAGTAATTCTTCTAATTGTGAAGTGTCAGCAGGCTCAACAACGATCATCCAAGCATTTTCATATGGTGATTCATTTACGAGTTCAGGGCTATCTTCAAGTTCTTCATTTACTTCAACAACTTTACCAGAAATTGGTGCATATAATTCAGAAACTGTTTTAACAGATTCTACGCTACCAAAAGGCTCATTGATTTCTAGTTCGTCTCCAACTTGTGGAAGTTCTACGAATACAATATCTCCTAATTCAGATTGGGCAAAATCAGTAATACCGATGCGTACTTTACCATCTTCAACTTTTACCCATTCATGTTCTTTCGTATAACGTAATTCTTTAGGTGTTGACATAATAATAACCTCCATCACTCAATATGTAATCTTTTAACAGTTTGACATATTTTTAATGTAATGACAAGAAAAATTAGTACATTAATTCCATGTATTAGCGAACTCTTCCTCTTTAAATCCTAGAGTTACTTTCTCCCCATCAGTTACAATTGGTCGCTTAATTAGCATTCCATCAGAAGCAAGTAGTTCTAATTGCTCGTCTTCTGACATCGTGCTTAGTTTATCCTTTAAACCGAGAGCTCTATACCTTTGACCTGATGTATTAAAGAATTTTTTTAATGGTAGACCGCTCTTTTCCCAATAAGTTTTCAATTCTTCCTTCGTTGGAGCTTGTTCTACAATATGA
>JAAYHP010000226.1 GCA_012735355.1 Lysinibacillus sp.
AAATCAAAATGAACCTACAGGTAAATTAGAAATTGGAACAGTTGAAACAGTGTATCATTTACCAACAATATTAACCTCGTATATTAAGAAGTATACAAATGTAGAATTATCATTATTTACTGGGGTAACAGAAACTCTAGAGGAAGACGTATTAAATCATAAGCTCGATGGAGCCTTTGTAACGGAATCTAATTTCCATCCAGATTTAGAAAGTTATGAAGTATTTGATGAGGAGCTCGTCTTAATATCGAATCAGCGAGAGCTTACGATGGAAGAATTACAAAACGAACCTTTTTTATGCTTTAGCACAGGTTGTGGATATCGGGCTCGTTTTGAAACTTGGTATAAAGATCAAAATATTATACCACATAAAATAATGGAATTCGGTACATTAGAGACGATATTACGCAGTGTTTCGATGGGGCTAGGCGTGTCTTTTGTACCGAAATCCTCTGTCACAGACTTAGAAGAAAGTGGATTAATCCGCTGTCACAAAGTACCGGAACAATATAGCAAAATAAAAACAGTATTTATTAGAAGAAAAGATTCCTACTTAACGACAAGTATGGAAAAATTTATTGAAACAATCGAAAACAATAAACTTGTAGCTGAATCATAAAACTGTTTCCTATTGCTTTATCAATAAAGTAGAGGTGAGTGAATGAACAACCCTTCAACAGATTTTGATATTACACTAAAGGAAATTAAATATTTATCTCCAAGAGTTAGTTATGGAATCGAAATCATTTTCGTCATTAATGGTGAAATTACCGTTGAAACCGATAGCCGAATTTATGTATTAAAAGAGAAGGATGTACTCGTTATTAATCGGAACGAGCTGTATCAGATTATTGGAAAATCTATTAATACAGTTCTTTTATTAACGATTTCTGATTTTTATATAGATCAATTTTATGATGAATACCGAAAAAGTCGCTTTGAATGCTTCTCTCAAGAAGTAGATATAGGCCGAGAAGAATTGCTGAACAATATTCGGAAATTAATGATACAATTAATGATTTCCTACAGCAGGAAAGAAGAAAGTTATCGAATTGAAATTCAAAGTTATTTAAGTGATATATTGCTGAATTTAATTCGAGGTTTTAAGAAAAAAGGCGGTGTGTATGAGCAGCTAGATACGTATGATTACAGGCTAGCTCAAATGATTGAGTATTTGGAGAAAAATTATTATCAAGCGATTACATTGGAGGAAATGGCGAAGAAATTTTATCTTTCCTCAGCTTATTTATCCCGATACTTTAAACAAAAGATGGGAATGGGTTTTAGCCGTTATTTAATGAATATACGGTTAAAGCATAGTGTGAAAGATTTAATTTATACGAATCAAACTATTTCTCAAATTGCCATGAACAATGGATTTCCAAGTTCAAAATCCTTCGCAACAATTTTTAAAGAAATGTATGGTGAAACTCCGAATGTATATCGGGAAAAGCATAAAAGTGAAAAAATTGATTCCATTTAAAACTATCCAATTGAAGATGCAGAACAATTAATTAATACACCAGAAATATTACGAAAATTAGGTATTGTGTTAACGGAGTTAGATCAATCGTTTAGAAATACAGAATCCACTTTTGAGGAATTGGTACTGAATCTTACAACTCCTTTAAACAAGGAAATCTCACGTCCTAAACATGTAGTTATAATTAGGGAATTAAAAGAGCTATTAAAAGAAGATGTAAGAACCCAAATACTTACATTTAAAGAACAGATGAACCTTCATTATGTGGGTATTAGCAGTTTATTAAGAGGAGGCACCATTACGCCGGATGTGGAGACCGATGAAGCAATCGC
>JAAYHP010000227.1 GCA_012735355.1 Lysinibacillus sp.
CGACTATACTCATGAATAAATGCAGTTAGTCGTTTTAATACATCCGGATCCACTTCCGGGAATACTCCGTGACCTAAATTAAAGATATGTCCAGGTACTTCAAGTCCTTGATCAATAATATCTTTTGCTCGTTGTTCAATCACCGACCAATCGGATAACAATAAAGCAGGATCGAGATTTCCTTGCACTGCTTTATCAACCCCGAGTTCACGAGCTTTGCGAATTGGCATGCGCCAATCAAGTCCCACTACATCAATCGGTAAATCATTCCATTCGTTGATTAAGTGGCTAGCTCCTACACCAAATAAAATTAATGGAACGTTTTCATTGCGCAATTCAGCAAAAATACGCGTCATCACTGGTTTAATAAATACTCGATAGTCTTCTACATTCAATGCTCCAACCCAAGAGTCGAATACTTGAATGGCACTTGCTCCAGCCTCTACTTGAGCAGATATATCAGTAATAATCATATCTGCTAGCTTATCCATTAATTTGAACCAAGCTTTCGGATCTGAAACCATGAAAGACTTCGTTTTACTATAGTTGCGAGATGGACCACCTTCAATCATATAACTTGCTAAAGTAAAAGGTGCTCCAGCAAATCCAATTAAAGGTACATCCAATTGTTCTTTCGTTAAAATTTTAATTGTTTCTAGAACAAAGGGTGTTTGTTCTTTTGGATTAAATTCGCCTAGTTTTTCTACATCTTCTGCACTGCGAATCGGGTTAGAAATGACCGGCCCAACACCTGCTTGAATTTTCACATCAATACCGATGCCAGGTAGTGGCGTGACAATATCTTTATAAAGGATTGCTGCATCAACGTTGTATTGATCTACCGGTAATTTTGTCACATAAGCACAAAGTTCAGGCTGCTCAGTAATTTCTTCTAAAGAATATTTTTCTTTCAGTTTTCGATATTCCGGTTGTGAGCGTCCTGCCTGACGCATATACCATACCGGAGTATAGTCTGTTCGTTCACCTCTTGCTGCCCTTATTAGTGTGTCATTAATTGGTTTCATGTTGAATTTACCTTCCCCTCAAAGATAATCATTGTTTGAAAAGTACTTTTTCTCTCTTTACCATTTTCACTTTTCAATTCCATTTAATCACAATAAAAATGATACAATTTAATATGTACACATACTATTGTAAATAATCTACTACATCATTGTACCCTTCAATATAAACTGTTCCTTAATCATTGTATAGTTTTCTTGGGCAAATGTCATAAAATTGTTCTTATAAATAGTCACTTTTTACACTTAAATTTTGACGAATTTTAGTCAAATTGATTGAAAGATTGCAAATCATTATCATTTGTTACTAATTTGAGGGGGAGGATTTGAAATGAATTTTTATATTACTTCTGGAACTAGTGATTTTATGGAAAAGTTAATAACAAAATTTAAAAAGGAAGCAATGTATATTCTTTATGGAATAGGTGAGACGTTGTTACTCCATGAAACGGAGAAAAAAACGGTATTTCAAACACCTCGTAAATATGAAGTAATTGGAAAGAGGAATGAGATAGAGCAAACAGGTTTCTTTGTATTACATCATATTCCCATTTCTGATGAGGGAAGACCCGTGTTTGAACGTTATTTTTTAGAAAGAATTCAAGGGATCGAGAAAAAGCCCGGGTTTATTGCTTTCCGATTATTAAGACCAAAAAAATCGGAAACATATATTTTCCTTTCCCAATGGACAAGTAAAAACTCTTATGAAGTATGGGTGAAATCAAGCCCAATTATGAATGCCCTTGGAAGTGAGACAGTCGGTGTGAAAAAGGATAACATTTTCAATGCCGCCATCTACACAACTACTTATTCTGGCGTGCGACCAGAAAAAAAGGATGAAAAGGTGCCGTCTAATAAATGATTTTAAACACTCTTTGCGACAAAGATGGTCTCCTTTGATGGAGTACCTCAGAAAAAATTTTTTGCAGATTGTGATCCATTAGAAAAAGGCTGCCTAAAAAGTTTTTGACTTTCTAGGCAGTCCCTACAAACTTATAGATCGATGATTGTGCCGATTTGATTTATACGAGCTTTTTCGTAAACACCTTTTGCAACGGCCAAGTCATAATACGACGCTCCAACAGACTTGAAAAATGTAATTTCTTCATCATTTTCCCTCGGCGCAATTTTTCCACAGACAAGCAATTCTAACTCGCCGTGAACATCATGAAAGGACCATTCACCACTTCGGTCTGCATCAATCAACTCCCCCGCCTCTTCCACTACTCCCGCAAAATCATCTACTACTATTTTCGAAGCTCGTAATATAGTAATCCTGTCTATTTCTAACATGTGAGGTAAATAAGAACCTATCCCATTTACATGGGTACCAGGCTTCAAATCATTCCCGTCAAATACAGGGGTCGTTGATTTTGTTGCACAGCAAATAATATCCGCTTTCCTTACAGCACTATTCACTTCATCTGCTATTTCAATAAGGGCAGTTACACCATATTTAACTAACTTTTCTTTAAATGAAATTGCTTTTTCCTTTGTAGGATTATATAAATATATATTCTCAATATTTCTTACCGCAATTACTCCTAATACTGGAAGTTGCGTTATCATCCGGAAATTGTAACACTGTTCTCACCGGTGCTTGCACGTAATTTTTCTGCTTTGCTATTAACATTTCTTCCACGTCTCTTAGCGCATCTTCCATTTTATATATACTTTGAATTTGCTTTTCACTTAGTATAATCAATGGCTACACTCCTCG
>JAAYHP010000228.1 GCA_012735355.1 Lysinibacillus sp.
AAAAATATCGCTGGACTTTGATTTGATTTTATTTTTGGTTCGATATGTTTAAAATCAAAAGGTGACTTCATAGCGTTTCCTCCCTAAATATTAGAAACTATAAATTTCTACTATTTGATATATAATTTTTATCCTACCATTTTTCCAATCATTCGACACTATTGCACACTAGAAGAAATGTATTTATTTTTATTCCCTATAAAAACGGTAAATTAATAGCATCGCTTAAAACAAAGGTAGTTCCTTCATTTTCATTATTATAGAAAATAATGTCGATATAATGATTCTTTTATATTATTTTTAGTTTTATTGTCAACTTTTTTATTTTTAATTTGGAAAAATTGTAAATTTAGTTATAAACTAAAATTGAAACATTAATATTTATGTATCAAACATTGTAAAAAACTATAAAGGGGTGTATTCCATGTATAGGGAAATAACAGTGGATCGTAGCATATTGTATATTGAACAACATCATGTTGATACGTTTGTTAATTTAGCAGAAAAGTATGAAGCTTTTAATGAAATAGTAAATGAAGCAGCTGTGAATAAAAAAGATGCATGGATTATCGCTTTTAATATATGGCTTTTATTGTTACCTGATAATAGCAATATTATCCACTCTGCTGAAAAAACCCTATACTACTCCACAAATTTTGTCTTACTGAATGCATTTCAAAAGAATGCATATTTTAATCAATTGAAAATGCGCCAAATTCGCCCTGAACCATTATACTATATCCTTTCATTGAAACTTGCAGCTGGATTGAACAGCTGGCTTTTCTATGTAAAGGAAAAGAATAATTTAACATACATGGCTGAACGTAATAAACATAGAGTATATTTTGACAGTCACAACGGACCATCAGAAGAGGTACAAAGCTTTTTAGAAGATCAATCAAAATTTGTGAAAGCAGCTGTGAAAGAATTAAATTCATCGGATTCCTTTGATAAAATGATTAAAGATTGCATAGATGACGCGATGAATCTTTATAATAGCCATTACGTAAATGAGCCATCCCCACAATGAGAATGGCTCATTTATTAATCATTAATTATTTTCTAATGTAGATGCGACTTCTGCAATTACTACTAAATTGTCAATTGTTGGACTGTTTTCGTCGGCACCGCTCGGGCGTGTATGGGATTCTTTAAAAGCATCGCTATTTCTCCAAACTTCAAAGTCTTCTAGCGTATCCCAATACATCACAACGCTCATTTCATCATAATCTTCAAATTGAGTACTAACTAACACTTCCACTTTTCGGAAACCTTTGAAAGTAAGTAATGCCCCTGGTTGTGTAAATCGAGGTGCCATTTTTTTTGCAAAACCTTTTTTTACTCTAATTCGGTTTGTTACTGTATACATTATAAGTTCCCCTTTACAGTTCATTTATTGAGAATCATTATCAATATTAAAACATAATTTTCATTGAACTGCAATGATTTAAAATTTTGACGATAAAAAATCGAATTGAAACGTTTCATCTGTAATTGGCTCTACTTTTGCTAAAGCATAGGTTGAGCCTTTTTGGGAGAAAAAGTCGTAAGTCGATCCTTCATTTCGAATACCATTCATAACAATAGGGTTAATCTCTTCTTCAGGAAACATCGTTTCTAAACCTAAATTCATTAAAGCTTTATTTGCGTTATAACGGATGTATGCCTTTACCTCTTCAATTAATCCTGTTCCTTCATATATATCTTCCGTATATTGTAGTTCATTATCATATAAATCAAGTAAAAATTCATTCCCCCACACTTTTAATGCATCCTGCTCTTCCTTTTTCAGTCGATGGAAAATATTTTGGGCAAAGGCACCTACCGCTACACCGTGAATGGATTCATCTCTCAAAATGAGGGATATCACTTCCGCGCTATTCCGTAAAATCCCTTGTCCGCCTAAATAAAGGGGATAGAAAAATCCCGAATAAAATAAAAAGGATTCCAACATGACAGAAGCAAACATCGCTTTATAAAGGGATACTTCATCATTTTCCTTAATCGATGAATAAATTTCCGATATTTTATTCGCTTTGTATTGCAATTGTTGATTTTCCTTCACCCACTTGAACACTTCATCAATTTCATCGTTGTTGCATAGGGTTGTAAAAATATATGAATAGGACTTGGCATGAATCGCTTCAAAGGCACCAAATACGGTTAATACCGCTTTTTCTTGTAAATCAGGATTGTATTTTGCAATTTCATTCATTCCGATATTCGTTTGAATAGTATCAAGGAGGGTTAGCCCACCAAATACTTTTTTATATGTTTCTTTATGTGAAAAGTCTTTCCACTGTTTCATATCTTTTGACACGGCAATTTCTTCCGGAAACCACATTTGTTTCCATTGTTGATCCCAAAAAACTTTTGCAAGAGGGTTCGTTGTCTTGTTCCAGTTCACTGCTTCATATGTTAAATGGTGCATGCTACACATTCCTCCAATGTTTGTAATCGTTGGCGAACATAATAAACGGTTTTAATTCCACGCAACCATGCGTAAATATAAACCTTTGCCAATTGCTCTGTCGTCCACTGATCCGTTACATATAAAGTCATAGAAATCCCTTGGTCTACATGTTTTTGGGCTGTTGCGTACAAATCAATTAATTTATATGGATCTATATCATAGGCTTCCACATACAACTTCAAATTGCCATTGTTTAAAAATGGCATCGGATAAATCGTTCGACTATCGGCATAATCGCGAATTTCAACCCGTTCGGTAATCGGTGCAATGGAAGCTGTACAAGAACGGATATAAGAAATCGAGACAGTTGGAGCGATGGCTAATCGATATGCATTGAATAGACCATATTTCATCACGATTTCTTTCAATTGTTGCCACATCGCTGCTGTTATGACAGGAACATTTCCTAAAGCCTTTTTCACGATAGGGCTTGGCTCTTTATCAATTTTAGTTACATAATCGTTGAAGTAGCCTCCCGTTCTATATTCGCTTTCCTCAAATCCATAAAAAGTTACTCCCTTTTCCTTTGCCATTTCCATAGAAGCTTTTAATGAATAATAATTTAATGCTTCCATAAAGAAATCGACAA
Organism: Lysinibacillus sp.; assembly: GCA_012735355.1. Taxonomy (GTDB): domain Bacteria; phylum Bacillota; class Bacilli; order Bacillales_A; family Planococcaceae; genus Ureibacillus. Next base: position 3,063 of record JAAYHP010000228.1, read on the forward strand.
ATTCAATCGATTCCGAAGAACCATACAATATATTTTCCGAGACGAAATGTCCGTGTAAATTCATTACTCCTAAACCAACTGAATGCATCAATTCGTTTGCTTTTTTAACAGAAGGTACGTTTTTAATGTTCGTCTTTAAAGATACTTGTGTTAATAACCGCATCGACGTATCCACCAACTCTTCAAAACTTTGAACTTTTGTCGACTGATGAACATCGATGGAACCTAAATTACAAGAAACGTCTAAACCATATTCATTCGGTTCATCCATATCTGTAATGATGCTCGTTTTTTGTACTTGTAATATTTCTGTACAAAGATTAGACATTTTCACTCTGCCAATATTTTTTAACGGGTGGGCTTCATTTACATGATCATCAAAAATTTCAAAAGGATATCCAGTTTCAAACTGGCTTTTTTTTATTTCCGTATAAAGTTTTCTTGCATTAATCCGCTTTAATTTTCGGATGTTCGGATGGCGTAGAAGCTCTTCATACATTTCTGTTATGCTGATTTCTGACATTCGTTTTCCATATTGCTGAAAAATATCGTAAGGACTAAATAATACGATGTCTTCGTCCTTTTTCATCAGTTCAAAAAATATATCAGGAATGATTACACCTGTTGATAATGTGGCAAGGCGAATTTTCTCATCCGCATTCGGCTTTTTCGATGAAATAAATTCTTCAATATCTCCATGAAAAATATTTAAATACACTACTCCAGAGCCGTTCCGTTGACCTAATTGGTTAGAGTAGGAAAAAGAATTTTCAAGTAGCTTCGCAACAGGCATGATACCACTTGCTCTATTTGCTATTCCTTTAATAGGATCACCTAAAGGTCTTAAGTCGGTTAAATTTACTCCGACCCCTCCCCCAAGTCTTGAAAGCTCTAAACAATAACCAATGTTTTCAGCGATGCTGTTCATCGTGTCATCCATCGTCAATTTAAAACAACTTACTAACTCTCCCCGGGCTTTTTTCCCACTATTTAAAAAGGTTGGAGTAGCCGGTTGAAACGCTGCCATCATTGAATCAATTGCTTTTGTTGCAAGCTTTTCATCCCCATCAGCTAAATAAAGAGCGACAATCGTCATTCGGTCTTCATAAGTTTCTAAAATTTCTTTTCCGTCTCTAGATTTCATTGCATAGCTATCATAAAACTTACTCGCACTCATAAAAGAGCAAAATTGAAATTTGTAAGAATACGCTTTTTTAAAAATCGATTGGATAAAATCCGTGGAATACTTTTGTAAAAACTGTGCTTCATAATATTGCTCTTTTATTAACCATTGTATTTTCTCCTCTAAACTAGTAAATTTACGCATGTTTTTATCAACATATTCCAATAAATATAGCCTTGTTGCCTCTCGATCTCTCTCTATATGAATGACCCCTGTTTCACTATATTGCTGTAACACTTCATTATTGAGCTTTAAATATTCCTTCATACGAAAATCCCCTTCTCAATTACTTCATGATAAAACTGTATAATCTTGTCATAATCCTTTTGGAATCCCCGCAACTCTATTTTGCGTACGATAGGTATGCCAAAATTTCTATGAATAATATCTGCCGATTTACAAAAATAAGCATGCCCAAAGTTGGAATTACCGCTAGCGATTACACCTTTACAAAACTCACTATTGCGTTGTAAAAAACTTTCGACGACTTTAGGGACTTCCCCTAATCCATCTGTATAAGTGAACAATAAAAAAGGTTGTTCTAAAATAAGGCCGTCATCAATTTCAATATAGGGTAACCCTAATTGCTTAACAATGTAACGAACATTTCCAGTTCTCGAAGAATAGGCAATCATAGTGGCATCTTGCTAATGGATTCTTTCATGCTTTCTATATCACCCATTAGCTCTCCATTTATTTCAACAACTGGAACCGTTAAAAATCCTCTTGCTAGTAACTTCTGTTTAGCTTCTTCATTGTTATCAATAAATATTTCTTCGTATTTTCCTTCAAGTCCTAATTTGTTTAACTCAAATTTCAAAAGCATGCATTTTGGGCAAACAGTTTCGTATAAAGCTTCATATTTCTCTTCCTTTCCTATTACTTAATAAATAAAAAAAGCCATACCGTAAACGGTATAGCTTAGAAATGGAAACAGTCGGGCATTATAGGAAATGGACCTTCTTGCTTCCATTTCCTAGCCCCCGAAGAAATGTGCAATATCGTTTATTAGGCAGGTCTCCTGGCTTAAGCTTCATCCTACAAGTTCCCTTCCCATACGAATTCGTACAGTGGTTTTGAACTTTTCGGCAGCATTTTACAGTTGCGGGGACAGCATCAGATTTTCACTGATTTCCCTTTTAATCTACTACATATAGTAGAACCTAACAAACTAATATACCATATATTGTGTTGTGTGTTTTATTCTATCATGACCTTATGGTAATGGCAAGATAAAATAGGAAATTGAATTTTTATCGAATTTTAATCGGTTCAATCGGTGCACTAATATATTCATATAATTGTTCAGTTTTTCCTTTTTCCACCGCTACGATAACGCTTGTGGCAGGTCCCGATGATTTTTCAAGGGGTAAGTCACATTCTACTTCAAAACCATTGAATAGCCTTGAAAGCTCTGCACCGATTCCTCTAGAACCGACTGGCCAAACTCGTTTTAAAACCCCTAATTTAATTAATAAATAAATTTCACTTAACTTCACTACATCGTCTTTATGTTCGATTACTTCTTGTCCAACGAGCGGTTTTCCTACAACAAACCAATCACATAGCTCGGCGGAAGTATCCCTTAAGATTTTCCCTACCATCATGACGCTTATGCCCGATTGTAAAGATTTGAAATTCGATTCTGTAGAACCAGCTAAAGGTGGCATTTTTTCTCCAATTTCTTCTAAGGCTTTGGAAATTCCTCTCTCATAATCTTTCCATGCGTCCTCTCCCGTAAAATTCGATAAAAATAAATGGGTAGGATGACTTCCAGCACACCATTGTTCCAATAAACCAACCCGCGCTGAATAATAGGCCGTTAATTCGTTTGATGCTTTCACCGCGTCCAATTCCTTTTCTCCGATACAACCGGAATTATCGACAGTAACAACATATTGTTGATCTATAATGACAGCATTTCTCATACATTTCGAACCTTTCTTTTATTAAAAATATTCATGATCATTGGTATAAACATAAAAGCCACAATCGCATTGATCAACGTCGCGATGAATAAATTCGGAAGGGATAAGAAGTAAAATTCCGGCGACACTAAAAAATAAAATGGTAACGGAGCAAGTAATCCATTAGCTACAATTAAAAAAGCCCACTTCAAAACATGATTGCCTTTTTGGTGAAACACATTAAAGAAATAAACGATGAGAAACATTTCAACTGCAATGATGAAGTGAAATGGACCTAACGGAAAACCTGAAGTTAAACCTGTCGTTAAGTGACCAATTAGCCCTGCAAATCCTGAATAGATTGGCGGTAAAAATGCAACGCTAATAAACGCAGGAGCAGAATCCAGCGCTGCTGTTGTAATAAAACCCGGCACTTTAATAAAACTACCGATAACACAAAGAGCTGATATCAAAGCAGTAAGCACAATATATCGTAATTTGCTACTTTCCATTAAAACTCTCCCCCTTTTAAAATCTCAGGTATTCCGTACCAAACACGAATCACTTTTTCGCTTTTCATAAAAAGCTGTTGATATAATCTACCACATGTGTCTCGTAACTTTCTATCTTCCTTCGATAAAGGAACAATGCCTCGACCGATATCAGTACAAATACAAACTACATTGGCCAGACTGTCTAATATAATTAATTGCCTTAAGATGTCCGATACAATTTTCTCTTCATCTACATCTTTATATTGGGGAATAATCTTTTCAAAATTTCCAATAATGATATAATCTTCTTTTGTAAAATTTCCTTTAGGAAGTTCACCTTCATATGTATAAATATTTTTTATTCCCTTACTTTTTAAAGTCTCCATTACAAATTTTCTTTTACCGTTATAGGCACCACCGATAACTGCGTGCATCCAACTCCCCCTTTGAATAACTGTATATTAGGCCATTGCAACGTATAAATAGTGCGATGCTCAGCATGAATGTCTTGAAAATCCTTATCCATTAAAAACTTTGAGAGCAATAACCGAATCACCCCGCCATGGACGATAAACACATACTCTCCCTTTTTATTTACAATCCGCTGAAAGCAATCTAACACTCTTTTTTCAAAATTTTGAAAGGATTCTCCATTAGGTGGTGTCACTGTTCGGGGTAAATCAATCCACTCTCGATAAATGGGTAAATCTTTTAATTCGTCATAAGTTTTCATTTCAAAATCCCCGAAATAAAGCTCTTTTAAATCAGGGTACCCTTCGAAATTAGCTGTCGGAAAGTAAAGGGTGCTCGTTTCATAACAACGTTTTAAATCGCTACCATAAACGACATTAGTCTTTATTGGAATGTTACATGTTATATTTTGATTAACGATTGACTCATCGGTCCAACCAACATATTTACGTTCCATATTTCCTTTAGTTTTTTCATGCCGGATTAAATGAATAACAACAGAATCCCCCATAACGCCAATTCCATCCCTTCATATAAAGCACCAAGTAAATCTCCTGTCATTCCACCAAAATGCTTTATTGTCCACTTTCGGTACAAAATAGTAAAGCCAAACATACAAACTAATAAAATGAATATAGTACTATTATGCAAAATAAAACTTGTAAAAATAATAATGAAAATATATAACACAATATACATCCATAGATGCTGGTCCAAAACTTGATTTTTAAAATATGCTGCTAACCCAGTATCTTTTATATTTTTCGTCAAATTAAAATAAATTAACATCGCTAATCGGCTTAACACTGGGATAAATATAAAAAAGCAAAGCATATCATGTGGTTGTTGTATTAATATTTCATAAAAAAAAGCTATTTTTAATAATAGCATAACGAATAATCCGATTGCTCCAAAGGCTCCTACCCTTGAATCACTTAATATTTCCAATCTTCTTTCCCGATCTCTATAAGAAAAATAGGCATCACTTAAATCAATCCAGCCATCAACATGTAGCCCACCTGTCATGGCAATATTTAAAACAACAATCACGATGGCTAGTAAAAGTGGCGTAAATTGAAAGTATGTATTGTTCAAATAATTTGTGAAAACAATGATTAGTCCCATGAAAAAACTAATGATTGGCATTGTACAAAACATCGCTGTTACGCTTTGTTGATTCATTGGTAATGTCTTTCGTATAGGGATGGATGTAAAAAATTGAAGAGATAATAAAAAACCATTTAAAATGTTTTTCAATATGACACCACCTTATTTTCTCCGTACGCTTATACTATAATCTAATTCGTAGGCTTCATCGCAAGTTGAAACAATCCATTGATGAAGCTTTCCAAGTAATTCCCTATATAAATTCACTTCTTTAAATGTAGAAGTTGGCTCATCTAACACTTCATTGGAAACAAGGATGACTGTAGCGCCATCGTTTCTCCACTGTATTACTTTCGTCTGTAATAGTTTAATGATTTGATGAATTTTCATTGTTCTTTCATGTTCGAACGATTCTGTTACATATAATACATTATTTAACCAAGTAGTAATACAATCCCATAAAATTATATCACCGATTTGAAAAGTTGTGGATGGCAGTTCAGTTTCTACTTCGATCGTAGTCCAAGGCATGTTGGACTTTAATCGATCCTCTTGATGCCGTAAAATCCGCTTTTTCATTTCATCATCAAAACCAACTCCGGAGGCTAAATAATATAGGTTTGTTTGTTTTTTTTGAAAAAGTTGTTGCGCATATCGTTCTGCAAAGGCGCTTTTTCCACTTCGAACGCATCCGGTAATAAATATAATTTTATCCAAAATCATTCCCCCTAGTTCTCTTCAATTATCTCCATTCCATTCCAACTCGTCGGATTTCATAATTCAAATTGATTTGAATTTCCAAATCTTTATATAATTCGTACCAACCTTCATCATTCTTTACATTTTCATTCCAATATTTCGGATAAAAAGCTCTCAACCTTGCCCCAATTCCAAGTACATCGGATTCATCCTGCTGCAATTTTTTGATTACAGTAGTTAGCATATTTTCCACATGCTCAGTTGCAACTAATTCAATTTGTTTTAATTTTTCTTCATTTACATCGTTTGCATAAACTTGTTCTACAACAATACCGTCGATATCAACGTTTATCGATATATTCGGTTTTCCTTCTATTATGTCTAATTTTATGTTAGATTTTCTTTTGCTTGGCTTAATGAGATAAACTCCATTATTTTCACCAGGTGATATGACATCAGAATATCCTGCTGGATTAAATCCCATCATCGCTAAAATCCCACCTGTTTCCATTGGCGACAGTTTTCCTACCATCTTATCATCTTTAAAATAAGCAAGGCCATCTACCATAATATGATCCCCCATAGGTTTTACGAGAGGAATCATTGCATCTACACCGATATCTGATAAATCTATCCATACTTTCCCTAAATACTCTTTAGGTAATTTACCGAATTTTACAGCTTGGTTCAACGTATTTGCTAAGTATAAAGAAGGCACCGTTTGAATTGGTGGAGTTGCTTTTAATACTTTTTGCGCTTCTCCTTCGGTAATCATAAACCAAGCTGTTCTTCTTATTTCATAATCCCTTCTAAAAAAGTCTAATATTTCATTAAGACCTTTTTTAGCTATTTTGTCACTTACTACGATAATTTGAATATGTCCTAAATATATTTTTCCAGCGAGTTCTTGTTGTAAATTAGATAGTGTATCTTTCATTGTATATCCATAAGTAACCAAAAGCCAATCGGTCTCATCCGAAGTTGTATCTCCACCTTCCGGACCTAACATTATCTTCCCTGGAACTGCCAATTGAGCAGTCACTTTATAGATAGTGCCCCTCCCCTGTTCTGGAAACTCCCCTTTTCGGTGAGTAACTTCGGGCATATTAATTTCTTCTCCTTCTTCAACAAAATCAATAGAAAGAGCTAAAATGATTGCTCTTTCTTCAATCTCATAACTATCCCAACACCCGCTTAACAATAAAGAAGTTGCTATAACAATAAGAAATGTTAGTAGAAATCTTATCATCCCAATCCTACCCTTTTTCGAAAATGAGATATGATTAATAAAAAAATAGGGAGTATAATAAATATAAAAAGCCCAATAAATGTGATTTTGAGAACATATTCATGTAATTCATAAATATTGTTTGGAATTAAAGCGATGATAAATAATATAGGAATTATGAGCTTAGAAATCATATTATATTTATCTGTATGAAAAATCTCTGCTGTTCCTCGAACAATCATTAAATAATAAGAAAGCAATGTAGTGAATACGGCAAATATCCAAGTTACTAAAATTATTGCATCGATTCGTGATAACACTTCTCCCGGTATTTGTATTATTCGGCTAAGTGATAAAACTGGCCACAACATTTGTTCCAATTCAACAGCACCAAAAACACCTAAGGAAATCACAATTGTGTAGAGGATGGCAATTCCACCTAAAAAAAATCCCCAAATACCATTTTTTAAACATTTTTCATAATCTTTTATATATGGAAATAGCATTGTAATGACAAAATAATTGGTTACCGCTCTCGTCAAGATAAGAGCACCATTCATAAACTGTTGGAAAGATAGCTCATGACCAAAAATCGGGAAAAAATGATAAGATTTAATATCTTCATAGGCAAAGAAAAAGAAAACCAATGGAATCAATAAAAATGGTAGAGCGGCTTTTTCTCCATCGGGTCCAAGGCCAGGGC
>JAAYHP010000229.1 GCA_012735355.1 Lysinibacillus sp.
CTGCATAAATTTTATTTTTAATATTTATGATTCGTTCATCTTCAACTTTTTTTCTTTTATTAAAATACATGGAGAACCCTCCTTGTTTTTATTTCTAAATTCATTATATGAGGAACGATAACTTTTCGCAATATATATATGTCATTTTGTGTTTTAAATTTTTCATTATGATACTTTTAATATTCTTCAACTTAACAAATATGGAGTTTTTCCATATTGTGAATCGCTTTACCATTGAGCCTCGTTATAGTAGTAGAGGGGGTGTTTATCCTGAATGTTAGTGAAATGATTGATAAGTATAGTGAACATTTATTACGTATAGCGTATTACTACACAAAAAATCTACATGCTGCGGAAGATATTGTACAAGACGTCTTTATTAAATACACACAGTCTAATTACGAAGAGCAAGGACAATTGCGGGCCTACCTCACAAAAATGACAATCAATCGGACAAAAGATTATTTAAAAAGTTGGTCTTACCGAAGAATTCAACTCCGAGAACATTTACCGACCATTCCTTTTTTTCAAAAGGAGCGAATAATACATAGGGAATTACAATCAACAATTGGGGAAGCGGTCCTATCACTCCCCATTAAATATAGAGAAGTCATTATTTTTTATTATTACGAAGAATTGAATACAGCGGAAATCGCCTCACTATTACAACTTCCGGAAAGCACAATTCGTACAAGGCTTAGAAGAGCGAGAGAAAAGCTGCGTCCCCTATTATCGGATGAATGGGAGGAATACTATGAATAAAATTAAAAAAGGTTTAATGGATGTTACACCTAATTTAGAAGAAAGCAAAGCTCGTGTAAAAAAAGCTGTACTACAGCGAGAAAGAAAATCAAAAAAGCGACACTTCTTTCCACAAATCGTCTTTTGTTGTGTTATTTTGCTATCCGTTATTTTAGTATCAACAAATTGGCATCAAGATGATTTGATTCAAAGCTTTTCTGAAGAAACATTGCATATGTATGGTTTATTAAGTGATGGCGATCATACAGAAGATTATTTAAGAGATTTAATCATTGCAAAGTACGGTGAGCTAAAAGGAGTAAAAATAGACAAGCAAGATATTGAAAATTTAATTGAATCCTATAAAGCGAATTTGCCTAGTACATTTAATAGAGTGCTCAATGAGCATGGCATAACACCGACAGCTTACGAAAAACAGTATCTTGCGTTAAAGGCTCAAGTTGAATTAATATATGATTCACTATTGCCGATTTACGAGAAAATGTATCCTCAATTTCATGAAGTCGTCTACTCAAATTTATTGCTCTTTGATGCGATGGAAGCAGTGGAAGACGGTAATATTTCCTTAGTAGCTGCTGTTGATATCCCAGCTATCGTTCTATATGAAGGGGAAAATGCGAGGTTGTTAGCATTAATTGAAGAAAAGCCATTTCTAGAACAACAACTTTTGATTATGCCTATCCGTGATTCATTACAACTAAATGTAGGTGAAAATGTATTTTTGAAACATAGTATATTAACAAGCGTTCGAACAGAAGAAGGGTATAAACAATTTGTTGTTAGTAAAGATATACAAAGTATTACAGAAAATAAAACACCAGTCGTTCCTGCTATGCAAAAAAAGGTGAATAATTTTATAGAACAAAGGGCTTGGCAACCCCTCACTCAAATTGAGGAGTCCGATTTAACATTACAAACCCTCGGTGGCTTGTATTCGATTTGGTTTACGGATGGTGATATTGTTGTTAGTTCAGGGGAAAAAGGATTTATTATAACAAAGGAAGAATTACAAAAATGGGCAGAAGTTTGGATTAATATTTAACTATTATTGATTTTAAGAAAGGTGGCCACAATCATGATTAGTGATATAGATTTGAAGCATTTAAGACGTTGTGTTGAATTAGCAAAAACAGCATTGGAGAAAGGGGACGAGCCCTTTGGTTCAGTACTCGTTTCCGCTGAAGGAGAAGTGCTTTTTGAAGACCATAACCACGTTGCTAGTGGCGACCATACTCAACATCCAGAATTCGCAATTGCTCGATGGGCAGCTGCCAACATGACACCGGAAGAAAGAAGTAAAGCGACGGTGTATACATCAGGCGAACATTGTCCAATGTGTGCTGCCGCTCACGGATGGGTTGGTTTAGGTAGAATCGTTTATGCAAGTTCTTCTGAGCAGCTAGTACAATGGTTAAATGAATTAGGAGTAGCTCCTTCCCGAGTGCGGAATCTACCTATTCAAGATGTGATTCGTGATACGATTGTAGACGGACCTGTACCTGAACTTGCAGAACAAATTCGAGAACTTCACAGGCAGTTTCATACAAAGGAACGTTAATTGGATATAAAGAAAAATAGCCGATTTATTTCCCCTATCTCTCGGATGGGGGCCACGGCTAACATAAACAATCTATTTTCCTCTACTGATTTTAATAACTATGAAACTTGCTATAATCAATAAAATGATTCCGATACAAATTGCTATATATTGAACTAGTGGTTGATTAATAGTAAGAGATTAGCCATCAATAATTAAAAATCTTGTATCTTTAAGTTCATACATCCCATTCAACCCCCTACTTATACTTTCAATGATTTAGGGTTTTGATCATTATAAAGTCCGTTTGTTCTTCGTCTCCCATATAGAAGGAGTGGAAACCAGCTTGAACAAACCCCATCTTTTTATAAAACCCAATAGCATTTTCATTTTTCTCCCATACACCAAGCCAAACTTTTTTCTTATTACATTCTCTTGCAATTTCTATCGCTTTGTTTAACAAATATTTACCGAGACCATGTTTTTGGAATTTTTCTTTAATATAAATCCTCTCAATTTCGAGTGACTCGTCGCCCATTTTTTCACCTTGAGCATCCTCTACATTGACTTTTAAATATCCAGCAAGTTCATTGTTATAATAAGCAAAGAAAAATTGGGAGTGAATATTGGATAGTTCCTTTTCTAATTGTTTTAAATGAAACGCCTTTTCCAAATAGGCTTTCATATTTTCTCGTGAATTTTGGTCTTTAAATGTAGCATAGAATGTTTCTATACTGATCTCTTGAAGTGTTTTTAAATCTTCCATTGTGCGCTTCTCTATTTTAACCGTCATATTCGTGTCGCCCCTTTTCATCAATAAACTCTCTTATTACCTTTCTTCACATATTCCCAATCTTTTTCAATATTTTTTCTTACCCTTTGCAAAAGGTTGAAAAGCGTTTCGGCTTCTGTTTCAGAAAATCCAGTTAGAGCAACTCTATTGGAATAATCATGCTCTCTTTTTATAAACGGGTATACACTATCTCCTTTTTCTGTAGGAAATAGTTTTTTTATCTTTTTATTATGTGGGTCATCTTTCTTTTCAATAAATCCATTCATTTCTAGTTTTTTTATAGCACGGGATGCAGTCGTTCGATCTACCTTTATCATCTCAGCTAATTTTTCTTGAATGATGCCTGGGTTTTCACAAATTCGAACAAGGTACAAATACTGACCCTTCGTAAGGTCGTAATCCTTAAATTCTATATTACTGATAGAATCTAATGCCCTTGCAATCATTCCTATTTCACGGAGAATTTCTTTCATAATAAACTCCTTTATATGATTTTTGTTGTAAATGCAATAAAATCCTAAACCTATTTTAATTTAAACTTTATTGCATTTGCAACAAAAAAACTGAATCCCAATCGGATCCAGCCTAAATTTGTTAACTAACTATATCATGAGGGGAATAACTATACGTCCATATAACGCTTCATGTGAGCAGAACGAATCAAATATAAAGTAAAACCTATCATCATCCAAATACTTCCTGTCAGAAATCCTGAATGTCCTACTGGTATTAACAGTGCAAAACAAATCAATAAAGCTGTTATTGGTAGAAATGGATAAAGTGGTGCCTTAAATTGCTTATCACCTTCTATACTAGATGATTCTCTTCTTGAAATAAAAAGTGCAAACAATGTAAAAATGAACGTGATAATATATAAAAAGCCTGTGGCAGATACAGCAATATTTATAGAACTATTTACAGTGAATAAAACTTGAATACTTACCCCTAGTATAGTCGCCGCGACAGGAGTATTAAACTTCGGATGAATGCGAGAAATTACTTGAGGTAATAATCCATTTCGTGCCATTGCAAAAGCCGTTCTAGATATACATAGAATGAAGGCATTCGTTGTCGCTGGTAAAGCAATTACAATGACTAAGTTAATAATAAAAGGACCAACACCTCCTAAAATTTTTTCGCTTACAAGAATAACAGGTGTTGTAGAAGCACCAAGCTCCGTCCAGTGTACGACTCCTAGCGATACAAATAACAAACCGCTATACAACAACGCAACAATCAAAATGGATAAAATAATCGAAATAGGTATTGTTCTTATAGGGTTTTTGATTTCCTCAGCAGAAGCAACAATTCCATCCCACCCTAGCATTGATAAACAGCCTACCAAGGCTGCTGCAAGGATTCCTTCTATTCCAGTAGGAACAAATGGAACTAATAAAGTTTGATCTACATGGCTAAAACCGATAGCAAAAAAAGATAGTAAAAGTACGATTTCAATCACAACAATAATAACTTGTACTTTACCACTCCACTCGACTCCAAGAATATTTAATATTCCTAGTAAAACTAAAAGGGCAATAGCGCTTACAGTTGGTGGTGCACCTGTTAAAAGATTTAGATAGTGACCAAACCCTTGTGCGATGATACTACTGGCTGTCAACCATGCTCCCCAATAGGCCCACCCGATAACCGTTCCAACTAAAGGGCCCATTGTTTCCTGTACAAATTCGTAGGAGCCTCCTGCTCTCGGATATTTTGAAGATAATTCTGCATAACATAGGCCTAAAAGAATTTCTAGTATGGCGGCAATTACGAATGAAATAATAACCGCCGGCCCTGCCTTACCAGCAGCAACTCCGCTAAGCACAAATATTCCTGCAC
>JAAYHP010000230.1 GCA_012735355.1 Lysinibacillus sp.
AAATTCTTCTTTCGTAAACCAGGACGTAAAAGGTTGACTTAAACGTCTGAAATAATCTCTATTTTTATAGGAAGCTAGCAATGCTATTTTGACTCGCTTAGAATGTGGTAAACCTGAAATTGATTGATTCGCTATTAAGTAGAAGGTATGCTGATTGGTAGAATCGAGTTCAATATAATCCCCGATAGAGTATACACTAGCTGCTTTTTTTATTAAATCTAAGTGTTGTTCATCATATTGAAAAAAATTATTTCGACAACATTCTAAATACATCTGTTCAGATAAGTGGACTAATGTATTTATTTCTTCTTCTGATCTTCCGTATTTAAATGCTAATCTTCTAGCAGTATTTTCGAAAATGTTATGTCGATCAAATGCATCCGGGTTCGATTGCAATACGATGTTCATCACTAACCCTTCCCTCAAGCCCCTTCTACTAATTTGAAATGAATTTGTATTCACGACTTCCATTAATGTTCGAAAAACTTCTAAAGCAACTTCAATAATGTCTGCCCGGTCAGAAGACAACCCATCAATTTGTTTCAATTCATCATAAGTAAATTGTTCTAAATAGTCACTTAATTCTTTTAATGCTTGTGCATCCATTTCGTAATGATGCACGCCAGAAATAGGGTAATCCTTTAAATGTTGATGGATTTGTGCCAAGTTTCTCCCGCTACCTCCAATAGCAATAATAGGCAATTTAACGTTTTTAATCCAACTAATTTTTTCAAATTGTTCCTTCACAAATTGGTGTAGAACTGCTTTTTCTTTTACATTGATCTTATTCCCTGAAACGAAGCTTTGTTTTAAAGAAACTGTACCAAAAGGAAAACTTATCGTATGTTGCAACTCTTTATTTTCAAATAATGTAATTTCCGTTGAACCACCACCAATATCAATCGTGACGGCAGAAGGAGTGTCCATTGAATTGACTACAGCTAAATAACCGTAATAAGCTTCTTCTTCATCAGACAATAAATCAATTTTTATGCCTGTTTCTTGTTCCATTCGCAAAATAATTTCTTCGTTATTTGAAGCTTGTCTAATCGCAGCTGTTGCAGCAGCTTTTACGTTCGTTACATTATAATCTTCCAATATCTTCTTGAATGAAATCAACGTATTTTTTAATTTTTGAATGCCTTCTTCAGACATTTCTCCACTAGGAAGAATGTGCCGCCTTAATCTTGCTACAGTTTTAATGTTTCCAAATTCATGAATACCCGTTTCTTTACTGTAGCTATATAGTACAAGGCGAATGGTGTTGGATCCTATATCGATAATCGCTGTATTGTTTTTATTCACCTAGTTTTTTCACTTCTCTCTTTCGTCAGTTTACGTTGTTATATCATTTATGTTGGTTCAACGAATTACATTTTAAACAAAAACGTCGGATTCCCACACAAGGCATCCGACATTTATGTAATGAATTTAAATATTTATTTGATGCCTAATGTGCTTTAAAGAATCAATTCATCAATCTTTAATATTAAGTCGGCTATTTCAGGTTTAGAGATTTGATCGTCAGCACCTACTTGTTCTCCTTTATGGCGAAGGTCATCTGTAATTAAGCTAGAGAAGATGACTACCGGAAGTTTTCTGAATTCTGGATGTGTCTTTATTTTTTTCGTTAAATGATGGCCATCCATTTGAGGCATCTCGATATCTGTAACAACTAATTGAACTTTTTTTGTAATATCTTCTTCAGTGGATAAAAGATGTTCTAAATAATCGTAAGCATCTTTACCGTTCTCAAAAAACTCTAAGTTAACATATCCTGCTTCCACGAACGTATCATTTAACAATTTGCGTAAAAGTGGAGAATCTTCTGCAATGACAATTTTCTTTTCAGAACGTTCTCTCTTTCCAAGTTTTTTTACAGAATCCACATTAATACCAGATTCCGGATTAATATCGAGCATAATCTTTTCAAAATCAAGCAATAGAATCATTGTTTCATTGATTTTGATTACACCGATTACTTGATTTGCTCCGCCTTGATACATATCCGATGGTTTTTCTATTTGATTCCATGAAATTCGATGGATTTGTGTCACATTATCTACATGGAATACGACTTTTTGTTGATTAAATTCTGCCACAATATATTTTTGTTGTTCACTGTAAGTAGCATTTGGAATGCCTAACACTTTCAGCATATCAACCACCGGCAATACTTCTCCTCGAAGTTGAACGATTCCTTCGACATGAGGATGGGCATGAGGTATAAAAGTAACTGGAAGTGGTTGAATAATTTCTTTTACTTTAATTACATTTATTCCAAATTTATTGTTAGCTACTTCAAATTCTACGATTTCTAATTCATTGGTCCCGGATTCAAGCAATATACCTTTTTGCTCCATAAAGTATACCCTTCCTTCCTAGACAACTAAATATACATAAATTGTACCATAGGAAAACTGAAACTCCTACACAGGATTTTGTTGTTTTTGTCGATTTACTTGTAAATGAATGATCAACCCTACAACTGTTAATATAATTAAAGAACCTAGAGCAACTCTTGATGCAAGTGGACCATAATCTTTTAATAATAACGTTACCGTTCCGTAAAGGGCTGGACCTATAATCGATGATACTTTTCCTGAGAAAGCAAACAATCCAAAAAATTGACCCCGTTTTTCTTCTGGGGATAATTCAATAATGAATGTTCTTGAAGTCACCCACATGGAACCGAGGGAAACTCCAAACAAGCTTCCTGCCACCCAAAACATCCACTGTTCCGTTGCTAATACGGCTATGGTAAGGGCAACAATCATAATGATGCTTACGATGGCAACAGATTTCCATGCACCGATTGCTTTTGTTATATTTCCGAAAACAAATGAACCAATAACTGTTGAAATAGTACTTACTAAATATAGCAGAATAAATTGGTCCGGAGAAAAATTGACGATAACAGTAGCATATACCGCCATCATGGCAATCGTTGTCGCTATCGCATCATTTAAGAAAAAGTAGGCGATCATAAACGTAAAGATTGCCTTATATGTTTTCATATCTTTAAAAGTTTCGTAAATTTCTTTATATCCTTTGATAAAACCAATTTTCTTTCTTTGCTCTTTCGGAATCGGGCGATCTTTAATGAAGAAAAATAAAGGTAAAGAAAAAATCAAATAAAGAATTGCTGTCGGAATAAAAGCTGTCTC
>JAAYHP010000231.1 GCA_012735355.1 Lysinibacillus sp.
CGTCAACATAAGTCCAGCTTCGGATAACAAAGCCAAGCTGTTCGTCACAAGCCCACCAATCACTTCCACAATCATAAAACAAGTAATCAGCAAAAACGCCCATTGTAACGCCTTCTTATTTTGATTATTCGTCAACTGCCCGTGATAGTTTAAATGATTTGGATCCATAATAACCCTTCTTTCGCTACTCTTCTACCTTCATCATAACAAAGTGGGTGTGCATTAGTTATATAATCAAATTAAACCCTTTCCCAATCGACTCTTTTTTTATGTATATAAAAGTTGTAACCCTACTCCTACTTCTTTCTTGACCTTCAAAATCAAAAGTTCTTTTTATTTCTCCTAAAAACACTAGTTGATCGGTAATCCATAAAGGTTCTTTCATTAATTGGATGGGAAAGTGATAATTTAATTTTTCATGGGATAAAATACTACCAATCTCGCCAATAGGATTGAATAATTTCGTGTTAAAAACGAGCGGATGTCCAATAATCACAGGTGTACGATATTTCAACTGTTCAATTTTGGCTTCCATATAAAGTCGAATTAAATGGGTTAATCCCCACGTATGATCCACATGTCCATGGGATAACACGACTACATCAAGTTCTCGTAAATTAATACCCATTCTTTCTGCATTCTTTAAAAAAGCATCGGAATAGACAGTATCAAAAAGGATATTTTCTCCACCAACTTCAATAAAAAAAGATAATGCTGGTTCCCCTACAAAATATCGATCAATTAGCGTATTATTATCTACTAAAACCGTTAATTTCATATTGTATCTACCCCTATTTTTTGTATGAACAACTAATGCCCTATACATTGAATAACTAATAAAAAGTTTCAACAAATTGTTCTTCTGAAATGACTTGAAAACCATTTCTTTTCAGTAAAGCGGCAGTAACACCATTTCCAGCAACTTTCTCCCCTTTAAATTCACCGTTATAAATCCTCGAACTCCCACAAGAAGGGCTATTCTCCTTTAAAACAACAATGGTTGCATTGATTTCTTTCGCTTTTTCTAAAGTTGCATAGGCTCCTTTTATAAATTGGATTGTGACGTCGTTTCCAGCTCGATCAACAACTTTCGCCTTACCATCAAGCACATCTCCGCCGTCTCCACCTATAATTTCAGCTGGTTCCCTTGGGGTTGAAAGTCCACCAAGTAGTTCAGGACAGATCATAACAGCTTTATTTTCATCAACTAATTTGCGAATTTTATTATGTAAACAATGGGCACCGTCATACCTTACTTCTAAACCAGCTAAACAGGCACTGACTAAAATCACGATTTACACCTCTCAAATCAATCTAACCTTATTTTACATTGAAAATTGAAGGAGAAGAATAAATTTCCATAATATTTACTAAAACTGAAACTTAATAGCAACTTACTCGTTATGAATAAAAAAGAAAGGGATGGGATTTATGGGCTTTTGGTACTTTCTCATATTGTTCATAGGCTTCTTTTTCATCATATTGGTATTGATCAAACGAACACTACATTTAATAAAAAAACTAACGATTGGAGCTATTGGGATCGCCATGATTGCTTTCTCCTTATTTATGTTCCTGGATGGTAGTGCAGAAATTGTAGATAACCTTTTAAAATCTTTTAATATTCATTTGTAATTCATTCGCGTGTAATCCTCTTTTGCCCGCACTCCTTTATAAAAAAGAATTTTTATGATATACTAGAGTTCCTTGGCAGGGGCGCCAGTCTCGTGTACGATTATTCGATTCATGTGATTGGACTTTGGACAGGAATCTCGTTATGGGATTCCTTTTTTTATTGCTAAAAGCAAAAAGGGCTATCCAAAAAGTAAAAACTATTATCCAACTAAGGTGTTGGATAATAGTCTTTTTTGCTTTGTCGATTGTCGTTTCGGCGGACGCGCATCTAGGGCCGGCCCCTTCTCCTCGGAGCTCGTACCGGCTCTTATCTAGAACTCACGCTAATCCCAGAAAAGCTCTACTTTAGCACTATGCGTGCGCGACGAGACTTGCGCCTTCATAAATTTTTACCACTAAATTTGTATATCGTAACAGCATATTTTCTTTTCAGACAACCCCTTCATAATATTTTTATGGGGCTGCCAATTCCCCTTCCGTCAACCATTTATAATTTTTTACTTCTTCCCCTGTCGTCGTTGTAAAATCCACCATGTACACAGGGCCTTCCTCTGCCGCTTCAATGACCGCATTAGCACTTTGCATTCCTTCCACATGTTCCGCATTTATAACTAGTTCTCTTCCAGGTTCCATCGGCGCTCCGCTAGCACCTTCTAGCTCTTCGTGAATGACCCATTTATAGTTTTTCACTTCTTCTCCGCCATTAATTGGGGTATAGGAAATGACATAAGCTGTCGTATCGTACGCTCCTACAACCGTTCCTTCCGCACCTTCCATCCCCGCCATATGATTCGCATAGATTTTCACTTTACTACCGACCGGAAATGTTGGATTTTCAGCAATTTTTATACTGGAAGGCAGTTTTGCGGATTCATTATTACTGTTCTTCCCATGTTTTAATGCAACTTCTTCCTCAGAAACTTGTTGCTTCTCTTCTGTCGTCACATTCTCATCCGTTTCCATTTGTTCAGAGGCGTCTCCACCACAACTAGCAAGGACAAAGAAAATAGTTAAAAGTAACGTACGTAATACCCATCGAATGTTCATCATGATCCTCACCTATTTTTTAATAGATAGGATTGTCTAAAGTTTTCATATTATACATAAAGGAGGAATATCCAAAAAACGATGTTCTATTCTCCCCTAATAGAGACAACGAAGTTTTACGATTGGCAGATTTTCTTATAAATTTAGCGATTATTTCCCCCGATTCGGCAAATCTTGCTTAGCCATAAATCAAAACATAAAAAAAGACTGCACTGAAGGCCTTTCCTCCAACCTTACAGACAGCCCCTTTCCGCTCAAAAATAGAAGCTAATGAACTCTTCATAAATCATTGCACCTTCGCAAACACTGTTCTAAATATGCCAAAGCCTTTTAATTGAAGAGTTAATTTTTCTCTCACGGAAATCGGTTTGTATACGTAAATCGATACATTATCAACGTTAAACTCTACATA
>JAAYHP010000029.1 GCA_012735355.1 Lysinibacillus sp.
AGTATAGCATAACCAATATCCAACAATTAATTGTTTCTTTGTAAAAGTATCGAAAATAATTTGTTGAAAAATCTCCTTCTTAAGCATATATAATTACTAAAAGTTTTTTTATTTCGGAAAATTCTGTACTATAAAAAGGTATAGCTGTTTTAAAAGGGGGGGAGTGAAATGAGTAAAGAGAAAACAGAAAAAATAGTAAAAAAATTAGAAACCCAATTAAAAACTACTTCTCGTCAACTTGTGCAATTTAATTCTGAAGAAGATGCATTGCAATATATTTCAAATACTTTTAGAGAAAAGTTGTCTGCTGACTTTGTTGGTATTATTGTTAAAAATGGAAAACAGTTAAATATAAAAACCTGGAGTGGACAACCTATTTCATTAACGGATGCCTTTCCGATGCCAATCGATCGATGTTCCCCGAATTTATTTTTAAACAGCAAGACTTATGAAGAAGTTTCAGAAAACTATAATTGTGATGTGAAAAGAATATTATTAAAGGAAAAAATCCCGACTTGGTTTACTTTTCCGTTAAAGAATGAATTAAATCTTTTCGGCTTTTGTATCATTGGATATTTTCAAAAAGTAAAGTTGTACCAGGAATTAGAAACGATTTTTGATGAATTTGGTAAAGACGTTGCCATTGCGATGTTGTATCAAAGGGAGAAGAGACATAAACAACGTTTACAAGAATTACTTAATTATCAACAAGCACTTGTAAAAGAAACTCTTGTTGGAAATACGATTGATGGGATTACAAATACATTAAGTAAACTTTTATCCAATACTGTCATTTTGTTAGATCGTTTTTTTAGACCTATTTCCTATCGACTGGAAACAGGGAAAGAGAATCTTCTTAATGAACTTGTCGAACTAGCAACATATGAAATTGTACAAAAACAGTCATCGAAATTATGGAGAATGACTTCCTTTAATGATTTAAAAGTAGCCGTATATCCTGTAGATATTGGTGGGGATCTACTTGGTTATTTAGTAATAGATGTGACTAACGTAAAGGTGGACGATTATTATTTATTAAGCATTGATGTTGCCCGAAATATTTATTCTGTCCAGTTTATGAAACAAAAGCTTATATTGGATACAAAAGAACAAATGAAAGATAGTTTTATTAATAAATTGCTAACGGGGAATATTAGCGATTACGAATATATTTTTCAATATGCCAACCTTTTTAATTGGGATATTGATCGGTCTCATTTTGTTGCCATCATTTCTTTCTCCTTTCCAAAAGATTGTACGTTAAATTTATTAGAAATTGAGTCGTATAGAACTGTCTTATGGGAACGATTGAAAAATAATATTGCTATTTATTATCCAGAAGTTTTGATTGTTAGTAAAGATGGAGAGATGATTGTCATCGCACCTGCAGAAAATATCAATCCAAAAGATTATTGGTCGAAGTTTTTTCATGATATTAAAAAATGGGTTATGAGAGAAGAGGAGAAGGCGCAAGTTTTTTTAGCGATTGGAGGAACGACATCCAAAATTACAGACTATTACGTGTCTTATTTGCAAGCGA
>JAAYHP010000232.1 GCA_012735355.1 Lysinibacillus sp.
ATCCGATTACATATTACCAAATAATGTCACTAAAATTTATTCACCAACACCATTTGACAAAGAACCCTTTTTTATGTTTCTTTAGCGCTTAATATGAATTTCTTGATTAAGGGAATCTTGGGAATTGGCCAAAGTCTGGTTTGCGTTTTTCTTTAAAAGCATCTCGACCTTCTTTAGCTTCATCCGTAGTATAGTAAAGTAATGTCGCGTCACCAGCAAATTGTTGAAGCCCTGCTAAACCATCTGTATCCGCGTTCATCGCCGCTTTTAAGAAGCGCAGTGCAGTTGGTGATTTTTCAAGCATTTCTTCACACCATTTCACCGTTTCATCTTCCAATTGCTCTAGAGGCACTACCGTGTTAACTAAGCCCATTTCTAACGCTTCTTGAGCATTATATTGACGGCACAAGTACCAAATTTCACGAGCCTTTTTATGTCCAACGATACGAGCTAAATAGCCTGAGCCGTATCCCGCATCAAAGGAACCAACTTTAGGTCCAGTTTGTCCAAAAATCGCATTATCCGCTGCAATCGTTAAGTCACATACTACATGTAATACGTGGCCTCCACCAATAGCATAACCTGCAACCATCGCCACAACTGGCTTAGGGATTACACGAATTAAACGTTGTAAATCTAATACATTAAGACGTGGAATGTCATCGTCTCCTACATATCCACCGTGCCCTCGCACTTTTTGATCCCCACCGGAACAGAAGGCTTTTTCCCCTTCACCAGTTAAAATAATGACACCAATATTTGCATCATCACGAGCGCGTGAGAAAGCATCAATCATTTCTTCAACCGTTTTTGGGCGGAAGGCATTGCGCACTTCAGGACGGGTAATTGTAATTTTTGCAATTCCATTATAAAATTCATATTTTATGTCTTCATAAGTATGTAACGTTTTCCACTCACGAGCCATTTAAGTAACCTCCCCGTTTTTTATAAGACTTCCTTAATTATTGTAGCAAATTGTTCCGGATTTTCCACATGAATTGAATGCCCCACATTTGCAACATTAATATGTTTACCATTTTGCAAAAATTCAAGCATTTTTTCAGCTATATCGCAAAATTTTTGGTCTAACTCTCCCGTAATAAGTACTACTGGGAAGGATAGTCGGATTAATTTTCTCCAAACAGATTGTTGGGCACCTGTCCCTAAACCTCGCAAACTATTAGCTAATCCTATGATAGATTGAGATAATCGTTCTTCTCGAATCGCTTTTTGAATAGATTCCGGCTATTTTTTTTGAGTTGCAAAAAGGGGGAGGTTTTCCCATTTATCAACAAACCATTCAATCCCTTTTTCCTCAATCTCATCTGCTAATTTTTCATCCGCCCGTCTTCTAGCAATCTGTTCTTCCTCTGTTTCTAGTCCTGGCGATGAGCTTTCTAAAATAAGTTGTTTTATTCGTTTTGGGAATCGAGCTGCATAAGAAAGGGCAACCCGACCTCCCATAGAATATCCTAATAAGGTAAAATATTGTAAATCCAGTTGGTTAAATATTTCTTCTAAATCTTTCACTTGTTCAATCATAGTATAACGGGATTCATCCATAGGAGCCTCCGTTTTTCCATGACCAATTAAATCAATTGCTACGATTTTAATTGTATCAGGCAAGTATTCTATAACTTTTTCCCAAGTATTCATTGTTCCAGTAAAACCATGTAATAGGACGAGGGTATCTTTTGCCTGTTCATTCCATATCTTCACATTTACTTTTATTCCACGAATCATTAATGTAGCCATTCTTTCAACTCCGAATGTATTTGTTGCCATAATTTACGGTGTGCTTGAACATTTTCTTTTCTATCCGTCATAATTTCTATCAATCTTAAAGGTTGATCATTTTCAATGAAAATCTTTTCCTTTTCATCAAAATGTTCAATCTTTACATAATCCATATTATACATTTTTGCCACGTCATTAAATTTTAGCGCAGTTGGCGTTCCAAAAAGATCTTCATAGTATTCTTCCACAGTTGATTGAGACAAGTAGGAGAAAATCCCACCGCCATCGTTATTTAATACGATCGTTGTCATTTTACAATGTTGATAGCGAGTCAGTAAAAAGGCATTCGTATCATGTAAAGCAGCTAAATCTCCTATTAACAAATATACATTTCGATCACTTCTACCTTTTGCAAAACCAAATGCCGTTGAGATTACACCATCAATTCCATTTGCTCCCCGATTAGCGAAAATTTGAATATCTTTCGTCGTTGGGAGTAAGAAAGTATCGATATCCCGAATAGGCATGCTGCTGCTTACAAACAAGTCGCTTTTTTCCGGTAATTGTTCGAGAAGATAGCGAACGAATGCACCTTCATCTTTTTCATTTTGAATGTATTGTAGAATATATTTCTTAGCGATATCGTCGCTTGTTTTCCATAAATGAACAAATTGTTCTTCAATAGATGATTGAATCTCTAACGCCTCTAGCCAATTACCAACGGATGCATGTAGAAAATGTGTTGACACGGATGTAGAATCTCTAAACATCGGATCTTCATCAATAACAATATAGTTACTAGGTGCACATTCTGTTAAAAATATCGATAAAAACTTTGACACTGGTTGAGCACCAAAGCGAATAACGGATTCGCTATATGCTTTTCTTTTAAATTCTTCACATTTCAGTAGAGCATCGTATGTGGCAATAACGTATTGTAAGCAATCTTCAGGAATATTCGTTCGCATATTTGAAAGGCTTTCTACAATGACAGGCCACTTCACTTTACGAATAAACGCCCATAAATGCTCTACGTTTGTACCAAGGGGAAGCTCACCGATTATAAGCAAGCCCCGTTTCGTTTGATTAATGATTGTTGATAGGGCGTCCAATGCAGCTCTACTTGGAACGATTGAGCTTTCAAAGCCTGCAAGAAATGTCGCTTTTGGTAGCTGATCTTGAAAATCGATGAGCAAAGGTTCACGAAATGGCATGTTTATATGTACCGGTCCAAGTGGATAAGTTTTCGCTATTGTTACTGCGCGAGCAACGTGCCGTTCAATAAAGGACAAAGTTTGCTTTTCACCATCAGGAATAGGAAATTCTCCAAACCATTTTACATGCTCTCCGTATAAATGAATTTGATTTATTGCTTGAGGAGCACCCACTTCTCGTAGTTCATGAGGGCGATCCGCTGTTATGACAACGAGTGGTACGCGAGCATATTTTGCTTCAACAATGGCAGGGTAGTAATTCGCTGCAGCCGTACCCGATGTACAAAGCAAAACAACTGGTTTCCCTTTTGACTTTGCTAAACCTAAGGCAAAAAAGGCTGCTGAACGTTCATCCACTTGCCTATAAATATTCAATTGTTTTGTAGAGACAAAAGCATAGGCTAACGGTGTTGACCTAGAACCAGGGCTAATCACCACATCTTCTACACCATTTTGTAAAAGAGATGCTACAACTTTATAAACATAATCAGTTAAAATTTTACGCTCACTCATGAATTTGTCCTCCTAGGGCTCTTAACATCGGACGAAACTTCACTAACGTTTCTTCGTACTCCGTTTGAGGGTTTGAATCTGCTACAATTCCTCCACCAGCGTACAAATAAGCTTTATTATCGATTAATGCCGCCGATCGAATTGCCACAACAAATTCACCATTTCCTTCAGCATCCATCCAGCCAATTGGAGCAGCATACAATCCGCGATTCATAAGCTCATATTCTCGAATAATCTTCATCGCTTCTTTCGTTGGAAAACCTCCTAATGCAGGAGTTGGATGTAAATGTTTCACCAATTGGAGAATCGTTGCTCCATTTAATAGTTTCCCTTCAACGGGTGTATATAAATGTTGTATATCACGAATTTTTAACAATTTCGGATGTTTCGGTACTTTATATTCTTTACAATTTTTTGCAAATGTATTTTCAATCATATCAACGACATATCGATGTTCCCCAAGATTTTTAGAATCCTTCAACAAAAAATCTCCTAAAAATTGATCTTCTTCTGCCGTTTTTCCTCTTCTAATAGAACCGGCAACACAAGCAGAGTAAGCATTTCGATTGACTACTTTCACTAAACGTTCTGGAGTCGCCCCAAAAAATAATAGATTGTCCCGTTCAATCCCAAATAAATAACTTTCAGGTTGTTCATTGATGATTTGTTGAAGTATTTGAGGTGATGAAAGGGTATCTTTAAAATTTAATTCAAGGGAACGGGCAATAACTACTTTATCAGCTTCTTTATTCCTAATTAAATTTGTCACGTCTTCCACTGATCGTAAGTAGTGTTCTTTATTTCGCTCCTGAATGGATGAAAGTAATGGTTTTTCATAATGCTTTAATTCTTTTACTTGTGCAGCATGGATTAATCGATCCCGCTCTTTCCTTAAAGCGTCGAACATGACAGATGAATTTTCTTGTTCTGTAATAAAATGAATGCTCACATACGCCTTTTCATTTCGAATCACTAACTGGAAAGTTGCTACTGTAAAATAACTATGCGGAAAACCATCCCATTCATTTTTAATTTTATTTTCAGGATCAAAGGTAAAACCACCAAATAATATAGGTTGGGGTTCTTGATCTTCCATTACAATATTTTGTGTTAATTCTTTCCACTGACGTTCTATTTCATCAAAACGATTGTTATTTGCATTATTTTCAAATACAATAGCTTGTCCAAGACCAACTATCGTTAATGTTTTCTCCCGATTTTGCCAAAAAAATCTTTTACCACGATGCTCTTTTTCTCCCGCTGCATAAAATGCCAATGCAGAGAGAGGATTTACTTCAATCGTTTCAATATAGAAGGCTAACTTGCTATTCGACGCCACTTCCACTTCAGTGGTTTTTAACCACTTTTGATGCATGAAAAATACCTCCGAAAAAAGAATTTTATAAGCCATAAAAATAGCAGAATGGTCATTTCTGCTTCTCAAAAATTCTCATTTTATTGCTTAACCGTTCAAATGTGCAATATCTATTTTATCATATCATTTTTTTAGTATTAATAATAATACTTTCCCTATTTCCTACATGAAAAAATAGATTTTTGAATACTTTATTTCTTTTTTCATTTAATAATAAAAAAAGCCACATGATTC
>JAAYHP010000030.1 GCA_012735355.1 Lysinibacillus sp.
ATGTAAATACCGTTGCCAATAGGGGAAAATTACCTGAAAGAAACATAATAGCAAAATGTTTGAATATACTTAATGCCTTGGTATTAACAGAATTGTTTGTTTCACTATTAATTGAAATAAAGTTTTCCATAAGAAACAATCATGAATTTTCATTCACAACCCTGGCATGAAAATGGATATTTCTTTCCCATAATGTAGATAACACAAACAGTTAACAATACGTAGGCTTTTATGGTGGATGATACCCTGAATAAAAAACTGTTTGAGTGGATTTGGTGAACAACCCATTGTTAGCTCATTCATTTGGAATGATGACTACGTACAGAAAAATGCTTATATTTCAAATTCACTCGCTGTTTGTGAATCTACTTTATGGGAGGGATTATATTGGATGTACTGATGACACGTTGTGCAGGATTAGATGTACATGCTGAAACAATTGTTGCTTGTGTCATGATTGGCGAACAGGACGATGAATTATTCATTGAAACAGAAACTTTCCCCACTTTAACAAAGGATCTCTTTCGTTTACTAAAGTGGTTGGAAAACCATGGCATTACGCACATTGCGATGGAGAGTACTGGAGTTTATTGGAAACCTGTTTATAACATTTTGGAGGATTACTTTGATATTACATTAGCGAATGCTCAAAGAATCAAGAATGTCCCTGGAAGAAAAACAGATGTTTCGGATGCAGAGTGGATTGCGAAGTTATTGCGTTATGGACTGATTGAAAAAAGTTTTGTTCCACCAGAAGATATACGAAACCTTCGTGATTTAACTCGGCTTCGTAAAAAATGGATCGGCCATTTGACTTCAGAAAAAAATAGGATTCTGAAAGTATTAGAATGCTCAAATGTTAAACTAAATTCAGTTATTTCAGATGTGTTTGGTGTTTCTGGAAGAAAACTTCTATCCAAATTAATTCAAAATGGATATGTTGATTCCATTGATGTAGAAAATAGTATTCACGGAAGAATGAAGCACAAAAAACAAATGATTACAGACTCTTTATTCGGTACTTTAAACGATCATCAAATCTTTCTAATCAAACAATCTTGGCAACACATCGTTTATTTAGAATCATTAATCAGCCAAATCGAGGAAAGAATAGATGAAATTCTGAAGAATTATAAAGAAGAAGTGGAGTTATTACTAACGATTCCGGGTATTAAAAAGGATTCCGCAGCAATTATTATTGCAGAGATTGGGGTGAACATGGAACAATTTCCTACCTCTCAACACTTAGCGTCTTGGGCCGGAGTTGCTCCAGGAAATCATGAAAGTGCAGGAAAACGAAAGTCAACTAAAACGACTAAAGGGAATCCTCATATCAAAACTGTACTGTGCGAAGTAGCATGGGCAATCTCTAGAAGTAGGAATCGTTGGTTAGCTGCTAAATATTGGTCGATTGCTGCAAGAAGAGGAAAGAAAAAAGCACTCGTTGCCATATCGCATCGAATGCTTCGAATCATTTACTCTATGCTAATTAATAAGGAGCCTTATAAAGAACCTTTAATTAATTAGTATAACCAAAGAAGAATAAGTTTAAACAAAGTTACCTTCCATTAGGTAGCTCTGCTTTCTTATTGTCTTTTTTAGGTTATTTATATATTACCCTCAATAGATTGAAGCTATTCATGGGCTAAGTGGAATTAAATTATTTTCACAGAAAAAGTTTTTACAAATGATAAAGATCCCTTACGTATAAACCTTGAAAAAATCATAGAACTTAGAAATACAAGCACTCATTTTATTACAGAAGAATATGAAATGGTTTATATTCCATTATTTCAGTCTTGTGTAATAAACTTTTCAGAAAAATTAATGGATTTTCATAATTACGACATTACTGAAGATATTCCGCAGAACTTTCTAACATTAAATGTATCAATGCGTGCAATAGAAAATACAACAATAATCGCTAAATACCCTGAAGAAATAGCCAATAAGTTAATAGAAAAAAATGAAGAGATAAATCAATTAAGCAATATTCAAAACGAAAAATTCGCAATAAAAATTGAACACCATCATTACCTTGTAAAAGATAAAGCAAAAGCTACATCATTTGTAAAAATTGATAATAATGCAGAATCAACAGTTAAAATTATCAAGGATTTAAAAGATCCTAACAAAACTCATCCGTACAACGCAAAAAGAGCCATTGAGTCTATTAATAAAAAACTTAAAAGGGAAGGTTATATGTTTGAGTTAAACATGCACTCGTTTCTTATGTTTGTTGATTATTACAATCTAAAAGCGAATGATAAGTTCTGTTTTAGATTTGAAGCTAGTGAAAAAGCAACCCCTTCCTACAAGTATTCTCAACAAGCATTAGAATTAATCTTTTCTGAAATAAAAAAAGATCCTGAAAACATTATTCAGAATCTTAAAAATCAGATTAAAAAAATAAAGAAAAGATAACCCCAGGGGCAAAGGAATTCTAAACGCTTAATGCGTCTACTCCCATTCGGGAACCCAGCCTTATCCTTCGCGAGTTATCTTTCACTAATATTATTATACACAAATCATTAAAATATGTATACATTTTTATAAGTCTTTATAGACTTCTATTTTGTTACAAAACCAAACATACATTCTAAAAAAAGGGTTGATAATTTTGAGCTATGTTCGAAAACTTGAAGAAAAAAATAAATATCAACTAGTAGCTGATTTAGGTTATAGAGGTAAAAGGCGTTTAAGAAAAACCAAGATTATTACTGCAAAAAATGAAAAAGAAGCCGAGCGCCAATTAATTTTATTTGAAGCTGAATTAAAACAAAAAGAGGAATTGTATTTTGGAGAAACCGCAAACATTACATTAAATGAGCTTTACCCAAGATGGAAGGAACATTATGCTAAACAACATTACAGCCCAAGAACTTTTGTTGACAATTGCACTCATTTAGAAAAGCGAATATTGCCCATTTTCGGGGATATGAAATTAAGGGATATAAAAAAAGTGGATATAGCTTTTTTTATTAGTGATTTGCAAAAGAAAAACAAACGGCTTGATGGGTTAGATGGGAATCTTGCTCCTTCGACTATTAGAAATATTTACAAAGCATTCGCAAGTATTATGAGAGCTGCGGTAGAATGGGATTTAATAGATGAATCTCCATGTAGAAATATCAAATTACCAAAATTAAAATATGAAGAAGGTAAAGCTTATAGCGAAAAAGAAGTTGCATTATTGTTTGAAAGATTGAAGCAAAGAGAAAGTCCTGAAAAACGTATTATGGTTGAATTAGCTATCGTGAGTGCGTCAAGGCAAGGGGAGATTGCTGCTCTTGAAGCTAAACACTTAAATCCACAAAACAACTCAATACTTATTGAACAATCATTAGCTGTAGTTAAAAAAGGAGAATTTGAAGAAGCTGTTGACGGGATGATTTTGAAGGAAACGAAAGGTAAAAGAAAACGTGTTGTTACCATCCCTAAAAATGTAATGGATGATTTACTGCGTTTAGCCACTTACAAACAATATCATTTGGGCAAACTTGGGCTAGAACGCCAATGGAAAGAACATGTATTTTTATTTTCTAATGAAAATGGCAAACCATATAGGCCCGACTCCATTAGTCAATGGTGGGAACGATTTATGGATCGCAATCCGGATTTACCTCGTATTCGATTCCATGACTTACGACACACATCAGCAACATTATTAATTCATGCAGGAGAACACCCGAAAGTGATTCAATCTCGATTAGGACACGCAAATATAAGTACTACTTTGAATGTTTATGGACATCTATTAAAAGAAACGGATCAACGAGCAAGTTCACACTTTGAAAAATTCTTCATTGGAGATGAAGAAAAAGAATGATTTGGGCAAATTTTGGGCTAATTATTTTTTGATACATGTCGATGAATAAAAATTAAAAGCCTTACAACCATTGAGGCTGTAAGACTTTAATTAGCGTCCCAGGAGGGATTCGAACCCCCGACCGACGGCTTAGAAGGCCGTTGCTCTATCCAGCTGAGCTACTGAGACATTGTATTTAGTTCCTTGAAAAGTTTTGTTATTTTCAAAGGACAATATTTATTATATTAATGTAGTGTGAAAATGTCAACGCTTTTTTAATATTTTTTTCATTTTCACACTACATTTTTTCACAATCATTCCAGTGGAGGAATTTTATTTGGAAACCGCTCAATTTTCATTACTCCAATGGAAATTCTTTTTGAAAGATTTCTTCTCCTTTATCAGAAAAAGCAGTTACCTTCCAAGCACCTTCCACAAATTCTACTATAGCATAACTTTTTTCATCCAATCCCCGAGGTTTTAATAAGCTTCCTGGATTAAGAAAGAATATATTATCGACTAATTCTGCTCCTAATACGTGGGAATGACCGAAAAAAACGGCGTCAGCACCCACTTCCTTTGCTCTATAAAATAAATTCATCGTCGTGGATTTCACGTTGAATAAATGACCGTGAGTAACGAAAATTTTTTTTCCTTCGATTTCAAAAAATTCTTCTTCCGGGAATCCTTTATCACGATCACAATTCCCTCGTACCCGTTTCACACTATCCAAATAAGGATGTTCGAAATCAAGTTCACTGTCGCCACAATGAATCACTCGATCCACATCTTGGTGACGCGCCCTTACTACTTTAATAATTTCTGCATCCCCATGGGTATCACTCATTACTAACAGCTTCATCTTCTTCACCCTTAAATTATATTATTAACTTTGCCAAAAAAATAATCGATTATCAAAATAATAATCAAATTTACTGAAAAGGGAAAGTATTATTAATTGAAAATCTGAGAGCTCTTAAGAAATTTTCTACAAAATAAACAGCGTAATTGGTGAAAAATAAAAGCATGGAAATCCTTTTCGATTTCCCATGCTTTTATTTTTTAATGAACCCTTGCGTTATGCTTTTTTCACGAATTCTGATTTCAATTGCATTGCGCCAAAGCCATCAATTTTGCAATCGATATTATGATCGCCTTCCACTAAGCGAATGTTTTTCACTTTCGTTCCAATTTTCAGCGGAGTTGAGCTACCTTTTACTTTTAAATCTTTAATGATTGTAACAGTATCTCCATCTTGGAGAATATTGCCGTAAGCATCTTTCACAACTAGTCCATCTTCTTCTACTTTCTCGTCTGCCGTCCACTCATGGGCACATTCTGGGCAAACGAATAAATTCCCATCTTCATACGTATACTCAGAATTACATTTTGGACAATTTGGTATCATTTTTATTTTCCTCCATTTTTGCGTAATCACCTCTAACTATACTGAAGTATTCACATCTTTTCAAATTTAGATTCCACCTAGAGGGATATTTTACAAATAATGTTAATAAACACTGTTTTTTTCAGTAGGTATTAACTTAGCGCTTAATTTCATATCAATTTCAATCGGATATTAGCCAAAATTGAAGTTTTATTAGCCTATTTGCCTTATATATTAGTCAAACTCCACGAGATATTAGCCTGCCTCTTAATTTCGACTATTTTTTAATCAGATATTAGTCAAACTTCGAGTCTTATTAGCCTATTTCCCTTATATATTAGTCAAACTCCACAAGATATTAGCCAACCCTAATTTTTTGGTGCCAAATTGAGGAGATATTAGCCTAAATTTGAAACATATTAGCCAACTTACCATACTTATTTGCCAATCTCTTGAAAATATTAGCCAACCGCCCGAAAATCTCACTAGATTAACAAATTCTCTAGCTCTTTTGTCAGCTTACGAATGGCATTCCCACGATGAGAAATGGCTCCCTTTTCCTCAGCTGTTAATTCCGCCATCGTTCGACCTAATTCCGGGACATAAAAGATTGGATCATAGCCGAAGCCATTACTCCCTCGCTTCTCCGTTAAAATAACCCCTTCACACATGCCAAAGACCGTTTTTGTTTCAAACTCCGGACCGCTGATGGCAATGGCGCAAACGAAGCGAGCCGTGCGATTTTCTTCTGGCACTCCTTGCAATTTCTCCAACACTTTCTCAATATTCGCTTCATCGTCGTGATCTCCAGCGTAACGGGCAGAATAGACTCCTGGTTCGCCTCCAAGGACATCTATTTCTAAACCGCTATCATCGGCAATCACAATTTTACCTAATGCTTTTGACAACGTTTCTGCCTTTAATACAGCGTTTTCTTCAAAGGTTGAGCCGGTTTCATCGATTTCCATTTCAGGTGCCACATCCAGCATCGTAACGACTTCATATCCTAAAGGTGAAAAGATTGCTTCAAAATCCTTTGCTTTTCCTTTATTTTTCGTTGCAATAACTACTTGTTTCATCCTTATGACTCCCTCACTAATTCGGCATATTCACCAAGGGCAGACTTTTGAATTTCAATCAATTCACGAATGCCCTTTTCTCCTAAATCTAACAACATATTTAAATCTTCGCGAGAAAAGGTTGCTTCTTCGCCTGTTCCTTGAATTTCCACAAAGTGACCTTTTCCAGTCATCACTAAGTTCATATCTACATCTGCTTCAAAATCTTCCGCATAGTTTAAATCTAATACCGCCCCAATCTCATTAACAAATCCGACACTTGTTGCTGCTAAAAAGTCGGTAATTGGGAACTTTTCGAATGGTGTTTCTTTATGACGCTTTGCAAGAGCTTGCGTTAACGCAACGAAAGCACCTGTGATGGAAGCTGTGCGGGTACCTCCGTCAGCTTGAATGACATCACAATCGATCCAAATCGTCCGTTCACCAATTGATTCTAAATCGACAACAGAACGCAATGCTCGTCCGATTAACCGTTGAATTTCCATTGTGCGACCGCCGACTTTTCCTCGAGAAGATTCACGTATTGTACGTTCTTTTGTGGCTCTTGGCAACATGGAATATTCCGCAGTAATCCATCCTTTCCCCTGTCCGCGCAGGAAACCGGGCACTTTATCTTCAATTGTCGCTGTACAAATCACTTTCGTATTACCTACTTGAATGAGCACAGAACCTTCTGGATGTATTAAATAATCTGTTTCTATTGTTACAGGTCTTAATTGATTTACTTCTCTACCGTCTACTCGCATGAATCTTCCTCCTAAAAATAATCGCCACCATCTTAACATAATTTTCCCTGTTACAAAAGACATTGCACATTTTATAAAAAATTTTTGCATACAATTTTTATAGCTTGTAGCATTTTTCTACAAGTAAAAAAGCTCGAAATGTCCCTTTCGAGCTTTCTTTATGTCTCGTGCAATTCGGTAAATCCATCCCTCAATGCACGTGGTACCGAATCGCATGAGACTCTAACTTCCTTTATAAATGTATTTTGCGAACATCTAACTGTTCAATTTCTAACCAATTTTGGGCAATTGTTCGAAAAATGGGCACTGAACCAGTTGTATAAAAAATATGTTGTGGATTCTTTTCAGTTGTTTGGAGTAGATTATTATAATTTAATAGTTCTTCAACTTCTTTTGCAGTTTCTTCTGCAGACGAAAGTACAGTTACGTGAGGTCCTACTACCTTTTCAATATGATGTTGAATCATTGGATAGTGGGTACACCCTAAAATCACTGTATCGAAGCTTTTATTTTTTAGCGGCTTTAATCCATTTGCAACGAGGTCGAATGCAAACTGTCCTTCATATTCACCACTTTCAACAAGGGGAACAAATGTCGGACATGCAAGAGGAATTATTTTCGCCCTTGAATTTAAAGAAAGAAGTGCGCGTTCATATGCGCCACTTTTAATTGTTCCTTCTGTTGCAAGAACGACGATTTTGTGCTCTTTCGTTGATTTTATCGCTGCACGGGCACCTGCATTAATCACGCCTACAACTGGAATCGACATTCGTTCTCTCAAATCATCCAATGCCACTGCTGTTGCCGTATTACAAGCAATGACAAGCAGTTTAATATGCTTTTTTTCCAATGCTTTTGCAAGACGTCTCGTAAATGTGAGAACTTCTTCCTTCTTGCGTGGACCATATGGACACCTTGCAGTATCACCAATATAATAAATTGTTTCATTCGGTAGAACTTTCATGATTTGTTTTGCAACAGTTAAGCCGCCAACTCCTGAATCAATAACGCCTATTGGGGCATTCACTTATACCGCCTCTATCCTATTTCATTGTTGTTGTCATTAAATGATGTTTGTGTATTCTTCTATTTTGTCTTAACTTGAGTTTAAGTGCAATGATTGATTTACTACAATTTAGGTAAAGGCAGTAAAGGTATACAAATCTACAATTTTTAATGTGAATCCTTTAGTGTAGTGATAGTTCGTCAAGCCTCAGCAATTCAATGAGTGCCTGAGATCTACTAGATACGCCCAATTTTTGAATCGTATTTGATATATGATTTCGCACCGTTTTTTCGCTAATACCTAATTTTTGCGAAATTTCTTTTGTAGAATAATCTAAAATTAATAATTGAAATATTTCCCGCTCTCTTTTAGTTAACAGCGAACGATGCTGCGGGCTATTCATAAGGCAACACCCTCCTATCTCCTCTCTATGTAAAGTATGTCGATAGCTTGGAGGCTGTGAGGGCATTTTAACTATTTCCCATATAATATTGCCTTTTCTTCTTCAGTCCAAGGATGGGGCCTTCCCGTTTCTTTATTAATTTGTACTAGAGCACCTCTACCTGTAATTACGATTTCATCTTTCTCGTTTTTAATCATATAATGAAGGTCTAACGACGAATTTCCTACACGAGCTGTTTTTACATAGACTCGAAGTTTCTCTCCATAATATACTTGTTGTAAATAATCACATTGAATATCTGCGGCAACCGGAATCAGTTGTTCATTATATGAACCCCAATTGTTCTTCACATCGATTGCTTTGAAATATTCAATGCGCGCATGTTCGAAATAGGAAAATGGTACGACATTGTTTAAATGTCCATACATATCCACATCTGAAAAACGTACGACTTCTTCTGTATAAAATACAAAATCCTTTGCCCATTGTTGAATATCTTTAATATAAGATTCTTTCATTTCTACATCCCCTTTTGTAAAAATTGCTAATTCACATACAATTATTATACAATAGCGACTCTTTTTTCGAAATAGTGTGAAATTGACGAAGGTTGTTGTTATTTGAAGTATTTAATGAAGGATTGGATTCAGCAGAAGAAATATAAAGTGGGTAAACTGCTTACTATCATATGCAAAAAATGAGAAATTGGCTATTTCTTCGATGGATAAAATATTAAAAACGCAGTCAAAATCGGTTAATCGATCTTGACTGCGTAACTATTAGTCTACCATATGGTCAGATCCGAAGAATTTGCGGAACATGTGAACAGTAGTAGCACGGTTTAATGAAGCGATGGACGTTGTTAAAGGAATACCTTTTGGACATGCAGCAACACAGTTTTGAGAGTTACCGCAGTTTGCAAGTCCACCTTCACCCATAATTGCATCTAAACGTTCGTCTTTATTCATCGCACCAGTTGGGTGAGTGTAGAATAAACGTACTTGTGATAGTGGAGCTGGTCCAATGAAAGAAGCCTTTTCCG
>JAAYHP010000233.1 GCA_012735355.1 Lysinibacillus sp.
AAGTTTTCTAACGTAATGCCACCAGAAGCTTCTGTTGCAATGTGATTCGGCACAAGAGGCAACCATTCTTTAATTTCTTCCGGAGTGCGATTGTCGAACATAATAATATCTGCACCGGCTTCAATTGCTTCTAGTAATTGTTCTTTCGTTTCTATTTCCACTTCTATTTTAACTGTATGCCCGATTTTCGATTTAGCCCGTTGCACTGCCTTTGTAATACTTCCAGCGAAAGCGATATGGTTGTCCTTTAACATGATGCAGTCATATAGGCCGCTTCGATGGTTGAATGCTCCCCCGATACGCACTGCATATTTATCGAGCATGCGGAGTCCAGGCATCGTTTTTCGCGTATCGCACACTTTAGCTCTCGTTCCTTTCGTCAGCTCAACGGCTTTCTTAGCATTCGTTGCGATGCCGCTCATGCGCTGTATCAAATTTAAAATGACCCGTTCGCCAGTGAGTAAACTTTGGAGTCGGCCTTCAATGATGGCGATTTTCGCTCCTTTCTCAAGCCAATTACCATCTTCTTTGAATAGAGAAATATTTAACGATGGATCAAGCAAATGGAATCCTGTTTCAATGACTCCTGCCCCGCAAAATACGCCTTCTTCTTTCGCGTAAAAAGTGAAAGAACCTTGCTCTTCCCGTGAAAAAATCAGTTCACTAGAAAGGTCGCCATCGCCAATATCTTCATTAAAAAACTGCTCGAGCATTCTTTGTAGTTTGATATTGTTCATATAGTCCGTCCCTCACATCATAATTTCCTTTATTAAATACAATCCATTGTTGTTGCCACTCACGGCTCTTTTCAGGATAGTCTTTTCGAATATGGGCCCCGCGAGATTCTTTTCTAATAAGCGCCGCCTCGACAATTAAAGAAGCAGTTACGTGCATAAAGATTCCTTCGATTGTTTCACGACCTAACGAATCCAAATCGATCATAGCTACTTGTTCAAAGCTTGGTAGTTTCTTTAATAAATCAGATAAACCCTCTTCATTTCTAACAATTCCAGCTTTTGCAATCATCTCTTTTTGCAATGTGCTTCGTGTGAATAACGATGGAACATCTATCGATTTTGCTGCTTTTTTCATGACGTTAAAGTTTTTTTGAATTGTTCCTTTTTGAAGGAGCTCTTCTGCCATTAGTTTTCCAAAGGTGATGCCTTCTAGTAAGGAGTTACTTGCTAGGCGATTTGCTCCGTGTACGCCGGTGCAAGCCGTTTCACCGACAGCTAGAAGCCTTGGAATACTCGTACGACCATACGCATCGCTTACAATTCCACCCATTAAAAAATGGCTGCCAGGTGCGATTGGAATTCGTTTACTCGTTAAATCAATGCCATGTTCTATACATATTCCTGTAATCGTAGGAAACTTTTCTTCGAAGTGTTCAATGTTTGATATATCGATATATACTTCGTGTCCTTCTGCCCGCTTTTTGTAAATTTCGAAAGCAGTAATATGTCTAGGGGCTAAATCTCCAAGGGGATGAACTCCATCCATAATCCGATTGCCCTTTTCATCGACAAAGAAACCACCTTCACCTCTAACCGCCTCTGAAGCAAGTCCTCTCGTTTGGCCATCTACGTATATTAAACTTGGGTGAAACTGAAAAAATTCCATGTCTGCAATGTTTGCTCCGGCGAGATAGCTTAAGGCAATCCCATCACCAAAGCTATCAGGACAGTTGGATGTGTATTCATACAATGCCCCCGCGCCACCTGTAGCGACAATGACATAAGATGCGAAATACGTACGATTTTCTTTATTGGTTTTTGTTTTTACACCGACGCATTCTCCTTCTATGTTCAATAAAAGCTCATAGGCCATTTCAAACTCATGAATGGTCACGTTTTTAGGCAATGTTTCTATTAAGTAGTTTACTAGAGTTTTACCTGTAGCATCGCCACCGGAATGAACGATCCTTTGTTTACTATGGGCCCCTTCTAAGCCAAGCATAATCTTGCCATCGTAATGCCTGTCCACTGGAAACTGTTCATGAATTAGTTGTTGAATGGCGATTTTTCCTTCTTCAACAAGGGTTTGTACATTCATTTCTGCATGATGGTGTTCACCTGCAGCGATGGTGTCTTGAAAATGCAACGCTGTTTCATCATCTTCAC
The DNA here is from genome assembly GCA_012735355.1 of Lysinibacillus sp. Taxonomy (GTDB): domain Bacteria; phylum Bacillota; class Bacilli; order Bacillales_A; family Planococcaceae; genus Ureibacillus. Next base: position 2,124 of record JAAYHP010000233.1, read on the forward strand.
TCGTAACGGCTGCAATGCCTCCTTGAGCTTTGTAAGAACTTCCATTTTTTATGTCGGACTTTGTAATGATATGAACTTGAAATTTTTTTGAGAGCACTTTTGCTGATTGGAGTGCAGCAACACCGCTACCAATGATGACAATATCCGTTTTTATAATCATTTCGTTACCTTCTTTACAGTTGTCTTGACACCTATATTTACATAAAATAAATGATAAAACAAGTATTTGATTACAATTTTATTGCTATGTAAATTATGTTATTACTTAATATTTTGGAAGAAACGGGGAATATTGATGATTTATCTAGATTATGCTGCAACGACACCGATGTTAGATGTGTCTATTGATGCCTATTCGCAAGCAGCAAAAAGGATTTACGGCAATACGTCAAGCTTACATGATGCCGGTGGACAAGCAGCATTTGTTTTAGAAAATGCTAGAGCTGTGGTAGCAAAATAATTAGGTGTGAACCGAGATGGAGTCATTTTTACAGGCGGCGGAACAGAAGGGAATATCCTTGCGATTTTATCGTTAGCCCGGGCGGGAAAAGGGAAGCATGTTATTACTTCTAGCGCGGAACATACGAGTGTGCATGCGGCAATGAATGCAGTGGAGCGGGAAGGTTACGAAATTACGAAACTACCTTTGACGAGTAACGGAATAGTTGATGTGAAGCTATTGGAATCATTTATTCGAAAAGATACAGTACTAATCGCAATTCAACATGTCAATTCTGAAATTGGTACGATTCAACCGGTGAAGGAGATTGGGGAAGTTGCTAAAAAATATAACATTCCTATCCACGTTGATTGCGTGCAATCCTTTTGTAAATTAGATATTTCAGAGTTTTCTCCTTTAGTGGATGGCATTGCAGTTTCCGCCCATAAAATTGGTGGACCAAAGGGATGTGGTGCAGTATATTTAAATCCGCGAAGAAGAACGGTACCGGTCTTTCCAGGAGTTACACATGAAAAGGGTTTGCGTGGTGGCACCATTGACACGCCAGCCATTTTTGCCTTTGCCACTAGCATCGAAAATTTTCATTATGATTCGGAGCGATATTGGAATTTACGAAAGCTGTTAAAAGAAAAGCTTGCAGACACTAGTTGCTATTTTATTGAAGGGGATGAAGCCCATCAATTGCCTAGCATATGCGGCCTTTGTATAAAAGGAGCGGAAGGACAATATGTGATGTTACGATTAAATGAAGAAGGCATTTGTATATCAACTGGCAGTGCCTGTGATATAAATAGTGCATCGGGTACGAAGGCGATTTTAGCGATGGGCCATGGTTTGTCGGAAGCCCGCACATTTTTTCGGGTATCCTTTGGAATGGATACAACGGAGGAACATATTCGAAAATTAGGAGAGGCATTAGTAAAATTAGATAAAGAAATTCATAACTAATGGTAGATCTTGTTGTAAAATAAAGTGTGAATTGAAATTAAAGGCGGTTAACAAAAATGAAACGAATTGAATCAACGCAAAATGCATTTGTGAAACATTGGAAGAAGCTAGTGTCTACTAGAAAAGAGCGAGAAAAAAGCGGCGAATTTATCGTGGAAGGTTTTCACTTAGTAGAGGAAGCTTTAAAAAATAAGGAACAAATTGTTCAAGTAATCATTAGAGAAGGGGTGGAACTCCCTCTAGGCTGGTCTTTGGACGATGTGATCGTTGTAGAAGTAACGGAAAACGTGGCAAAAGAAATTGCTGAAACGGAAACGTCGCAAGGTGTTTTTGCCCATTGTAAACAAGTGGGAATCTCACTCGAAGAACAAATGAATTGGAAAAAATTACTCCTTGTCGATGCGGTACAAGATCCAGGAAATGTTGGAACGATGATTCGCACAGCGGATGCTGCAGGATTGGACGCGGTCGTTTTAGGTAAGGGATGTGCAGATAGCTATAATCCGAAAACGTTGCGTTCCGCCCAAGGCTCCCATTTTCACATTCCAGTTATTCGCGGAGATTTGATGGAATGGGTTGAAAAACTGCAGGAAAGAAATATACCTGTTTACGGCACTGCCCTTGAAAAGGCAATTGATTACAAAGAATTAAAATCAACAAACAGTTTCGCCTTAATTATGGGAAATGAAGGTAGCGGTATTCAAAAAGAGTTGCTTGAAAAAACAGATCAAAATGTAATCATCCCGATTTACGGACAAGCCGAATCGTTAAACGTGGCAGTTGCAACAGGCATATTATTGTATAAATTAGTCGATTAATGAGCTCCTACTTTCGCTTCTTTAGAAGTGAAG
>JAAYHP010000234.1 GCA_012735355.1 Lysinibacillus sp.
AATCGGTATTATGTATGGGAATATTTTATCGTCGATTACAACTTTCTTTGCTTATGAAGGGGATTTAATTCAAAACATTAATACTTGGTTAATGGGAAGTTTTACATTAATTATTTCAGGGCGTTATGAACTGCTATATGTGAGTGTGCCAGCCATTATTTTAGCTTATATATATGCCAATAAGTTTACGGTCGCTGGTATGGGTGAAGATTTTGCAAAAAACTTAGGGTTAAGCTATAAAGCGGTATTAAATTTAGGGTTAATTCTTGTGGCTGTTATTTCAACGACAGTTGTCTTAACTGTTGGGATGATACCGTTTTTAGGTTTAATTGTTCCGAACATTGTGTCGATTTATTTAGGAGACAACTTACGCAAAACAATTCCGCATACAATTGCATTAGGTGTTGTTTTCCTATTAATTTGTGACATTATCGGACGTGTAGTCGTTTATCCTTACGAAATTCCTGTTAACGTAACAGTGGCAGTTATAGGCAGTGCGCTCTTCTTAATACTGTTGTTTAGGGGGAGAGCATATGCGAAGTAATGTGACAAAGTTAGTGATTTTAGCGATTATTGCAATTATTTGTATTTTGCTTTATGGATTTTATGATTTTTAAGGCGGATTTGATTATGCTTTCCCTCGACGAATGATGCGGGTTGGGGCAATGGTCGTTACTGGATTTTCGATTGCCTTTGCAACGGTTATTTTCCAGACGGTTACTCAAAACCGTATTTTAACACCTTCGATGATGGGGGTTGACTCCATGTACGAGGTGGTACAAACGCTCATATTCTTCTTTGCAGGGTCAGCGTCGATTTGGGTCGTTAACCAATATTTGAATTTCTTTACGTCTCTAGTTGCAATGGTGTTCTTTGCCATGCTACTTTATCGACTGCTATTCCGCGCCGATAAGTTTCCAATTTACTTATTATTATTGATTGGTATGATTATTGGTACGTTTTTAGGAAGCTTTGTATCATTCCTGCAAGTATTGATTGACCCAGTCGAATATTTAAGCTTACAAAATAAGTTGTTTGCTAGCTTTATTAATATTAAAGTACAGCTATTGTACATAGCGATTGGTATTTTAGTCGTTGCATTTATTTACGGTTACACAATTTTAAATAAATTAGACGTTGCTACATTAGGTCGTGATAATGCGATTAATTTAGGTATTAACTATGACCGTTTAGTAATGAATGTATTAATTTTAGCAGCTATTTTAATTTCAACTTCAACAGCTTTAGTGGGACCAATTTTATTTTTAGGTTTAATTGTGGCAAACCTTTCCTATCAATTTTTTGCAACGTATAAGCATTCTGTACTGATTCTCGGTGCAGGTTTAATTAGTGTGATTGCATTAGTCGGTGGACAGTTTATCGTTGAACATATTTTTGAGATGACAACCACATTAAGTGTCATTATTAACTTTATTGGTGGTATATACTTTATCTATTTATTACTAAAGGAGAGTAGGGCTGCAGGATGATTGAAATTAAAGGGTTAACGAAAAGATTTGGTAATAAGCCTGTTGTTAGCGATGTTACGTTATCCATTCAGCCAAATGCGATTACTTCATTTATTGGACCGAACGGTGCTGGTAAATCTACGTTATTGTCTATGGTAAGTCGTCTACTTGATGCAGATACTGGCGAAGTATTATTGGATCAAACAAACGTGAAAAATTGGAAATCTAATGAATTTGCGAAACGTGTTTCAATTTTACGTCAATCGAACTTCCTTAACGATCGATTAACTGTTCGGGAGCTTGTTTCCTTCGGGCGTTATCCTTATTCAAAGGGGCGTTTAACTCCTGAGGACGAGCAATTTGTGGATCAAGCGTTGGAATATATGAATTTAAAAGAGATGGAAGACAAATTTTTGGATCAATTGTCTGGGGGACAAAAACAGCGTGCCTTTATTGCTATGGTAATTGCGCAAGATACAGACTATATTCTCCTAGACGAACCATTAAACAATTTAGATATGAAACACTCTGTGCAAATTATGAAAATACTGCGCCAACTTGTAGACGAGTTAGGTAAAACAGTTGTTATCGTTTTGCATGATATTAACTTCGCTTCTGTCTATTCAGATTATATTGTAGGGTTAAAAGACGGGAGAGTTATTAAGAACGGTCCTACGGAAGACATTATTAATTCAGAAGCATTGCGGGAAATTTATGATATGAATATTCCGGTGCAAGAACAAAATGGTTGTCGAATTTGCGTATATTTTAATTCTCATTCATAATACTAAAAATGATTTAGGAAGGTTTTAAACTTTTCTAAATCATTTTTCAGTTATGACATAAAGATATGAATTTAAGATAATTTACAGTGTTGTAAAAAGACTAAAAAATTTGAATAGAAGAGAAAAAAGTTATTGACTAACGAAAAAATGATGGTTATAATAAACTCAGATATTGATAATGATTATCATTATCGGTAATGTAAAAGCAATAATATATAAAGAATAGGAGAGAAAGTTTCGATGAAAAACTGGAAGTTATTCATAGTTTTCCTTACAATGGTTGTATTTGTTTTAGCTGCATGTGGTGGAAAAGAAGCTGAATCAGATACATACTCAAGTACAAATAATGAAGGGAACAATGGGCAAGCTCAAGAAGAGAATGGCGCATTCCCAATGACAATTTCACCAACAACTGCTCAAACTGTGAACAATGAATCTGGTCAAACAGTTATTTATGATGATGTTACTTTAGATAAAATGCCAGAAAAAATTGTTGTATTCGACTATGGTTTCTTAGATACATTAGATACACTTGGTGTTGAAGGAATTGTTGGTTTACCAAAAGACTCTGCATTACCAGCACACCTTTCAAAATATGAAGGTGATGAGTATACAAACGTAGGAACTTTAAAGAACCCATTATTTGAAGATATTGCAGAATTACAACCAGATGTAATCTTCATCTCTGGTCGTCAAGCATCATTCTATGAACAATTAAAAGAAATTACACCTAACGTATTATTCGTTGGAACTACTCAAGATGATTATTGGAACACATTCTTAAAATCAGTTGATATCGCAGCACAAATCTTCGATAAAGAAGAAGAAGCAAAAGAATACTTAGCGAAATTCGATGATGCTCTTGCACAAGTGAAAGAATTAGCTGGAAAATATGAGACTTCTTTAGTAACAATGTATAACGAAGGTAAATTATCTGGATTTACTACAAACTCCCGTTTCGGATATGTTTATGATATTTATGGATTCACTCCAGTAACTGAAGATATTGAAGCCTCTTCACACGGTTCTAACTTCGGATTCGAAGCACTTTTAGAGTTCGATCCACAAGTAATCTTTGTAATAGACCGTACAGCTGCAATAGGAGGAGAGTCTAACATCCAAGCTGACATGGAAAACCAAATCATTAAGAAAACTCAAGCATACCAAAACGGTACGATCGTTTACTTAGATGGCCCACTTTGGTACTTAGCAGGTGGCGGTTTACAATCTGAACTTGCGAAAATTCAAGAAATTCTAGATGAATTAAAATAATAAATAAAGTGTCTAATTTATAAAAAGACATCATTTTCCCGCGTGAGAAAATGATGTCTTTTTTAATTGACTTAAGTTTAATCCACTTTCTTTATTTTAAATGGAGGTATTTTTATAATAAACAAGATAATTATATCGTATATAAAAAAATAAAATTGGATTAAAGGTGAATGAATTGTGAATAATTCAGCGTATTTTCTTGCTATTGTTACATTTATACTATTTATCATTTTGTTAGCTTATTATGAGTCAGCTTCATTTCTTTCCTTTGATGAAAATATGTCATTACTATTTGAAGGGAATAAGTTAATTGGTTTTTTCCACTATTTTGGTGAAACAAAGTTAATCATTATAATCATCCTTATATTATTAGCGTATCTATGGAAGATTAGAAATTATCGAGGAATGTTATTTGCAGTATTAACAATTGCTTTTGGAAATGGGGTGAATCAATTAGTAAAAGAGTTGATCGGTCGACCACGCCCTGAAATCGCTAATCAGCTTACTTCCTTTAGTTTTCCATCGGGTCATGCAATGGTTGGTTTGTTGTATTTATTTACGTTAGCGTATTTGGTAAATGAGGTTTTAACAGATTATAC
>JAAYHP010000235.1 GCA_012735355.1 Lysinibacillus sp.
GCAGGGGAAAAACAAAATTTCAACGAAGTGAAAGATCAACTATTGCCTCAAGAAGTTAATGTTCAAGAATCTAGTAGGGAGGATACAATCGATATGAAAGATTTTGTAATCGGTGCATTAGTGGGAGGAATTGTAGGAGCAGCTGTTGGTTTACTACTTGCTCCAAAAACAGGAAAAGACCTTCGTAGCGATGTAGCACAACAAGCGGTAAATATTAAGCAAAAAAGTCTTGTGTTATCTTCAACGGCAAAGGAAAAAACAGCTCAAATATCGAGCCAACTAAAAGAACAATCTACACAATTGGTCGATAAAGTTAAATCGAAAACTGCAAAATCTCCAACAGTGATAGATGATGGAACGGTTTCCTATGAAGAGGACCCAATTGAAAATTATTATGATGGAGTGGATATGTCAGAAGTATCCCGTCCATCCTCTATCTAATAGAAATAGATAAGATAAAAGTAATAAGAGGTTTGGACATAAAGCTAATTAAATTAAGAATTAATGGAACAAATAGTAAAAAATGATATGCATCGAAAGTTGATTGGAGTGATAGCTTGAGGCCTTGACGCTTCGCTTTCGAGGTAAAGCGTCCACGGAACGGAAATCAATTTTCAGTTTAATATCAAAAACTCATCATTTTCTCTTAAGAGAAAATGATGAGTTTTTACTTTTGTTCCGACCTCTTTATTTCATTGAAATTAAAAGTGGAAAACATCTATTAGTCTTTTACCCTTTAAATTATTCTAATACGCTTTCTGCTATATTTGAAGCATGGTCTCCAATACGTTCTAAATTACTAATGATATCGGCAAAAACTACACCTGCTGTTCCAGAACAAATGCCATCATTTAATCGTTTAATGTGCAATTTGCGTAATTTTCGCTCCATTACATCGATTTCATTTTCATTTTTTAATACTTCTCTTGCTAAGTTATAATCTTGATGTTCTAATGCTTCAATCGCTTTTTTCACCGTATTCATCGTTAGTAAATACATTTCTTTAATTTCATCAAAGGCTTCATCACTAAACCAAATACGATGATTTTCTTTATAAGTAATTAAATCTACAATATTTTCAACATGGTCTCCAATTCGTTCTATGTCGCGAATATTATGGAGTAATGCATTATGAACTTTTGAATCGTTAGCTGAAAGGGACTGTCTTGATAACTTCACTAAATAATCTGTCGATTTTCGGTCTAAATTATTAATTGCTTCTTCAAGTTGTTCGATAGTATCAACGGATTTTTTGTCGCTCTTTTTTAAATAGTTCATTGTTTCTTCCAAACCTTGAATTGCAAAATCACCCATGCGAAGTATTTCTTTTTTCGCTTGTCCTAGAGCAACAGAAGGTGATTGAGAAATTAAAGTTTCATCTAAATATTTAGGATTATATTCAATAACCGTATCCTCACCTGGTATTAATTTTGTTACAACGTATGCCCAAACACCAATTAATGGTAACTGAATAATTGTATTAATTACATTAAACGTACCGTGGGCAAAGGCAATCTGCATTTTTGGTTCTAAATCAAGAACACCAGTTATCCACTGGATATAATTTGTGAATAGATCTAAAAAGAGCATAAAGATATTTGTCCCAACAACTTTAAATAAGACGTGAGTAGCAGCTGCACGGCGCGCTGCCACTGACGCAGCTAATGATGCAAGAATAGCTGTGATCGTCGTACCAATATTATCACCGAATAAAACAGGAAGTGCACCTTTTAAAGGTATTAAGCTTTCTGCATATAGTCCTTGTAAAATCCCAATTGTAGCAGAAGAAGATTGTACAATTAATGTAAAGATCGTTCCGACAACAACACCAAGTATCGGTGTATCAGCCATTTGAACTGTTAAATCAATGAATGGTTGCCAATCTCGTAATGGCTTCATTCCATCACTCATCATTTCTAACCCAATAAATAATCCCGCAAATCCAAACATTACTTGTCCAATGTTATTAATAACGTCTTTCTTAAAGAAAAATAAAAAGACTGCCCCAAGTGCCATAATCGGATAAGCATATGTCCCTACATCAATACCGATGATGAATGCCGTTACTGTAGTACCGATATTCGCACCCATGATGACACAAATAGCTTGGCGTAGTTTCATAAAACCTGCGCTTACAAGTCCAACAGTAATAACTGTAGTCCCTGAACTTGATTGTATTAATACCGTTACTAAAATACCTACTAAAACTCCCATGAGGGGATTTGTTGTAAATCTATCTAAAATTTCTCGAAGGCGGTCACCTGCTGCTCTTTGCAAGCCATCTCCCATAAACTTAATCGCAAATAAAAATAAACCTAGTCCTCCAAGAAATTGAAATATCATTTCCTGTATATTAAGCTCCAAATATTTTCAACCCCTTCATTATTTTTAACACCGAATATAATTATTAAATTCTCTAAAAGGTAAGTAAATATTATTTACAAATTGTTACTTACAATTTACATTGGCTTAACAATTCGTTACTAATTTCGACATTTCCATTTTCAACTTTCTATTGACAGTTTGTAAATGGATAGAAAACCCACAGAATAGTTATACAAAATGGTAATTTTATTCATATTGAATTAACACTTTTTACATATATTAGTTTGTCCTAACTTACTTAAATAATGTGAAATTTAGTTTTTATTGAGGTAGTTTTTGAAATGTTTTGGAGTTCACTTTAATTGTGTGAGATTATGAAGCGCAAATAGTGTAAGTAGGGAAAGAAAAATGAAAAGGGAATATTTCATTATTTATTTGAAATCAAAAAAGAATCCATTTTGGACGAATGGGTAAAATGGATTCTCCTTGCATTAATTAGCACTTCAAATATGTATAAGTTGGTTCATTAAATTAATCATAACCATTAAATTTTACAAACTCTCCAACCGGTTTACGGTAACCACGGGGACGAACTTTATCTACACTTTTACCAATAGTAATCATCATTATTGGCAGCAAATGTTTTGGGATATTAAACTCTTTTCTTAATTCTTCTATATTATGAACATGCATTGGGCACGTATCAAAGCCATAATGTTTCGCACTTAACATAAACAACATGGCGTGGATTCCAACGTTTAGTGCTAGTTCTTTTTCAAGTTTACTTTCATCTGATTTTATATTTTCACTGTAATTTTTTATTGCTTGCATTGTCATATCGTAGTCAACTTCATCCATCATTTTTAACATTTTCATCGGACCGTAAATTCTCTCTGCTTCAGAGGATTCAAAACTATTTCTATTTCCCATTACGATGACAACTGCACTAGCTGTATGTATTTTATATTGGTGATAACTTAGCTCTTTCACTCGTTCCTTTTTTTCTTCGTCTGTAATCACTAAGTAATCCGTAAATTGTAAATTATACGCACTTGGGGCAAGCTTCGTTAAATCAAAAATTTTTTTAAAATCTTCTTCTGTTATTTTTTCTTCTTTAATAAAATTTACAGCGGAATGTCGAACCTTTACTAACTCAGCAAAATCCACAAGAATACCCCTTTCTATTGTAATTTTCTACAATCAATTCACCTATACTTTTACATTAAAAGATATATGATAACTTGTCCATGTAAATGGGACTATTATTTGTCGAATTGTCCCTAATTGTGAACAATATTTAAAACTGTTTTTAGAATCCGTGGATAAAGAATGTCAGACCTAATACCACTCTCAAAATAACTTTTCCTATTTCGTTTTTATTCATGATGTTTTTCTCCTTTTTGTTAGTTACTTTATGAAACTTAGTATATTTACGTAATTAATTTTTGTCAAGTAACTAATTTTACATTTGTAATTCTAACGATTGTTTATGATATAATTATTTATAGTGAGGTGGTACAAAAATGGAACAACCAGCAATTTGTCCGAAATTTGAAAAAGCAATCTCCATCTTAAGTCAAAGATGGACAGCGTTAGTTATATATCAATTATTAACAGGCCCAAAGCGATTTAGTGAGATTCAGTCCTCTATAGGAATAAGTGGAAAAGTATTATCTGAACGC